>JAICLN010000306.1 GCA_025925615.1 Actinomycetospora sp.
GACACGTCGCCGTCGAGGCCGACGGTCACGAACCCCTCGTCGTCCCAGGCCCCGAGCGTGCGCGACAGGTTGGTCGCCCGGCCGATCGGCAGGCGCGCAGCGGCGCCCGCCGAGGTCCGCCACGCCACCGGGGTGATGCCGACCGAGCGCCGCAGCGGCAGCAGCACGCCGTGCGCCCCGAACGCCGCCGCCGAGCGGACGACCGCCCCGAGGTTGCGGGGGTCGGTCACGCCGTCGAGCGCCACGAGCAGCGGCTCGACCCGGGCGAGGTGCGCGGCCTGGCGCGCCTGTTCGAGCAGGTCGTCGGGGTGGGCGTACTCGAACGCGGGCACCGAGAGCGCGAGGCCCTGGTGCACGGCGCCGTCGGCCAGCCGGTCGACCTCGCCGCGCGACACCTCGAGCACCGAGATCCGCTGGTCGCCGGCCGCACGGAGCGCCTCACGGACGCGGTCGTCGACGTCGATGCCCTGCGCGACGTGCAGCGCCGTCGCCGGGATGTGCGCCCGCAGGCTCTCCACGACGGGGTTGCGCCCGACGACGACCTGGGGTCCGTCGGGAGCATCCCGGCGGGTGGAGGCGCTCCGGCCGCGGCCGGTACCCCCGCCGCCGCCTCCGCGACCACCGCCGGCACCGCCCTCACCGGCCGGGCGTCGGGGCGCGGGCGCACCCTGCCCGCTCTTCCCGGTCGTGCCGCCGCCGCGGTAGGCCTTGTGGTTCGGGCGGTTCTCGGCGGACGGGGTCGGGCCCTTGCCCTCGAGCCCCTTCGCGCGCTTGCCGCCGGACCCCTTGGTGGGGCCCTTCTTCGAACCGGGGTTGCGTCGTGCTCCGGGGCGGCGGGAATTGCCGGCCATCAGCTCTCGTCGTCCTTCAGGGTCCATATCGGACCGTCGGGGGTGTCCTCGATCCCGACGCCTGCCGCGGTCAGCTGATCGCGGACGGCGTCGGCCCGGGTGAAGTCCTTGTCCCGGCGGGCGGCCGCACGCTGGCCCAGCAGATCGCCGATCAGCGCGCCGAGGGCGGAGCGCGCGTGGTCACCGCCCGCGGAGCCGTCCGTGCCGGCGGCCCAGTGGGGGTCGAGCGGGTCGAGCCCGAGCACCCCGGTCATCTCGCGCACGGTGGCCGCGGCCGTCAGGGCGGCCTCGCGGTCGCCCTCGTCGAGCGCGGTGTTGCCCGCGCGCACCTGCTCGTGCACGACGGCGAGGGCGGCCGGGGTGCCGAGGTCGTCGTCCATCGCCGCGGCGAAGGCCGCCATGGCCCAACCGCCGGCGACCGGCTCGACCTTCCCGACGCGCTCCTGCACGCGGCGCACGAACGTCTCGATCCGCCGGTACCCCGCCGACGCCTCCGCCAGCGCCGCCTCGGAGTACTCGACCGTCGAGCGGTAGTGCGGGGCGACGAGGTAGTAGCGCAGCTCCACGGCCCGCACCCGCTCGAGCACCGCGGGGATCGTCAGGGTGTTGCCGAGCGACTTCGACATCTTCGCGCCGGACATCGTGACCCAGGCGTTGTGCATCCAGTAGCGCGCGAAGCCGTCGCCGGCCGCGTGGGACTGCGCCTGCTCGTTCTCGTGGTGCGGGAACACCAGGTCGAGCCCGCCGCCGTGGATGTCGAACGTCGGCCCGAGGTAGTGGGTCGCCATGGCCGAGCACTCGAGGTGCCAGCCCGGGCGCCCCCGACCCCACGGCGTCGGCCAGCTCGGCTCGCCGGGCTTCGCGGCCTTCCACAGCGTGAAGTCCCGCGGGTCGTGCTTGCCCCGCGACGGGGCCTCGCCCTGCTCGACCTCGTCGACCCGCTGCCCCGACAGCGAGCCGTAGTCCGGCCAGGTCCCGACGGCGAAGTAGACGTCGCCCGACCCGTTGTCGCAGGGGTAGGCGTGCCCCGCCGCGATCAGCCGCTCGATGAGCTCGACCATCTCGGTGATGTGGCCGGTGGCCCGGGGCTCCACCGACGGCGGCAGGCAGCCCAGCGCGTCGAAGGCGGCCGTGAACTCCCGCTCGTGCGTCGCCGCCCACTCCCACCACGGCCGGCCCGCCTCGGCGGCCTTCGTGAGGATCTTGTCGTCGATGTCGGTGACGTTGCGGACGAGCGAGACGTCGAGCCCGCCATGGGCGAGCCAGCGGCGGAGCACGTCGAAGTCGACGCTCGACCGGACGTGCCCGACGTGCGGGACTCCCTGCACCGTGGCCCCACACACGTACAGCGACGCCCGGCCCTCGTGCTGCGGGTGGAACTCCCGCAGCGCGCGTGCAGCGGTGTCGTACAGGTGCAGGCTCACCACGCGGATCCTACGGACGCGTGGGGGCCCGTCCCGCGACCGGTCCCTTCCCCTGGACACCCCTGGCCCCTGGGTGATCGACACCATAGGGTGCAGGTGAGCACGTTCTACAACGCCGTTGCGTGAGGAGTGATCCGCGTTGTCCATCACCTGTCGTACGTCCCTGGTGCGTTCCGCACCGGGCAAGTACGAGACGGCGACCGTCCAGGTCGACGATCCGCGTCAGGACGAGATCCGCGTCAAGATGGTCGCCTCGGGGCTCTGCCACTCCGACGACCACATCGCCACCGGTGACATCCCGGTCGGCACCTACCCGTTCGCGGGCGGGCACGAGGGCGGCGGGGTCGTCGAGTCGGTCGGCCCCAACACCAAGGGCTTCGAGGTCGGCGACAAGGTCGTCTTCTCCTTCCTCCCCGCCTGCGGCAAGTGCAAGTGGTGCTCCACCGGCCACTCGAACCTCTGCGACCTCGGCGCGGGCCTGCTCGCCGGCACCCGCTGGGACGACCCGTCGACCCGCCTGCAGCTCGAGGACGGCACGCCCGTCGGCCAGATGTGCGGCATCGGGACGTTCACCGAGTACGCGACCGTGGCCGTCGACTCGGCCATCAAGGTCCCGCAGGAGACCAAGCTCGAGGTCGCCTGCCTGCTCGGCTGCTCGGTCGGCACCGGGTGGGGCACCGCAGTGAACACCGGCGACGTCCAGCCGGGCGACACCGTGATCATCCAGGGCATCGGTGGCATCGGCTCCAACGCGGTGCAGGGTGCGGTCCACGCGGGCGCCTCCAACGTCATCGCGGTCGACCCGGTGGCGTTCAAGCGGGAGAAGGCCCAGGAGCTCGGCGCGACCCACGCCGTGGAGTCGATGGAGGAGGCGACCGAGATCGCCAAGGGCTTCACCAACGGCCAGGGCGCCGACGTGGCGCTCGTGACGATCGGCGTCACCAAGCCCGAGCACGTCGGCGAGGCGTTCGCCTCGATCCGCAAGCAGGGCACCGTCGTCGTCACCGGCCTCGGTGACATCACCGAGGTCGGCGTGCCGATCCCGATCGGCGAGCTCACGCTCTTCGAGAAGAAGCTCAAGGGCTCGCTGTTCGGCTCGTCCAACCCGCGGGCCGACATCCCGAAGATGCTCGACCTGTACAACAACGGGAAGCTCAAGCTCGACGAGCTCGTCACCAAGCAGTACAAGCTCGACGAGGTCGCCCAGGGCTACGAGGACATGCACGCGGGCAAGAACATCCGCGGCGTGCTGATCTTCGACTGACGGTGACGGCACTGCACAACGGCATGCTCCCCCGGGCCGGCGTCCTGCCGGCCCGGGGCATGCTCGACGCGGCCCGCGCGGCCGTCGTCGGGCGCCGTACCGAGTCCGAGGTCCTCGCCGCGGCACTCGCCTCCGGGCGCAGCGTCCTGCTCGAGGGTCCGCCCGGCACCGGCAAGACGACCTTGCTGCGCGCGCTCGCCGACGGCGCCGGCGTCGGGTTCGAACTGGTCGAGGGCAATGCCGAGCTGTCCCCGACCCGTCTCGTCGGCCACCACGACCCGTCGCGGGTGCTCACCGAGGACTACCTCCCGGAGAACTTCGTTCCGGGGCCGCTCGTGCGTGCCATGTCCAGCGGTGCGCTGCTCTACGTCGAGGAGCTCAACCGCGTCCCCGAGGAGACGCTGAACGTCCTGCTCGGGGTGCTCTCCGAGCGGCGGCTGCACGTCCCGCGCCTCGGTGTCGTCGACGCGGCCGCCACGTTCCGGCTGGTCGCGGCGATGAACCCCTCCGACGGCGTCGGCACCGGCCGCATCACGCCCGCCCTCTACGACCGCTCCTGCCGGGTCGCCTTCGACCACCAGAGCGCCGCCGAGGAGCTGGCGATCGTCGAGCGGGGGTCCTCGGAGGAGGCCGGCGAGGCGTTCGCGCGGCGCGCGGTCGAGGCCGTCCGCGCGACCCGCAGCCACGCCGACCTCCGGCTGGGCTCGTCCGTGCGGGGCGCGCTCGACCTGGTCGCGCTCGCGTCCTCGCTCGCGTCGCTGCGGGGCGAGGCCCCGTCGCACCCGTCCGAGGACACCGGGGCCGACGCGGCCCGCGCCGCCCTCACCGGCCGCGTGACGCTGGTGGAGGGCTCGCCGCGCACCGTCGAGGAGGTCGTGACCGCGATCTGGGCCGCGACGGCGCCGCGTCCCGACGACGAGGGTGCTCCCGGTGAGTCGGGGTCGCGCGAGGGGGACGCCGCGGGAAAAGCCTGACCCCGGGGCGGTCACCCGGGGCGCCGCCGCGGGTCGTCTCCGATCCCCGCGAGGTGGAGGAACTGCTCCGCGACCAGTCGCGGCGCACCACCACCCGCGCCGAGCTGGAGCGTCGTCACGGCGACGGCCTCGCCCAGGTCAGCCCGACCGTCGGTGTGCTCGACGAGTCCGCGGTGGAGTCCCAGGCCCTCGAGGACCCGGACGCGGCGGTCGACCTGCTCGCCGACCTCGCCCGCGCGACCGACCCGGGGCTGCGCGCCGCGGCCCGTCGGCTCGCGGCGAAGCTGGTGGTACGGCCGCCGCGGGTCGGGCGCGAGGAGCACCGGGGCACGACGCGGCTCACGACC
The DNA here is from genome assembly GCA_025925615.1 of Actinomycetospora sp. Lineage (GTDB taxonomy): Bacteria > Actinomycetota > Actinomycetes > Mycobacteriales > Pseudonocardiaceae > Actinomycetospora. The sequence continues at coordinate 4,861 of JAICLN010000306.1, forward strand.
GTCGAGGTCGAGGGCCCCGACCACGACCGCGACGCGA
>JAICLN010000327.1 GCA_025925615.1 Actinomycetospora sp.
ACCGCCGTGGTCGCAGCGGCCGAGGACTGGGGCGCTGGGAACGGCGACCTGACCGCCCGCGTCGCCCGCGCCGCGGGAGAGCTGGCCGACCTCGGGACCGGCACCGAGACCCGTCGTCGGGACCCCGACGATCCCTTCGCCGACACCCCGTCCTTCGATGCACTCCTCCGGAGGTGACCACCATGACCGTCGAGACCGCCGACCGTCGCTGGGACCGGGCGACGTACCACGCCGAGCTCGGGCAGTGGATCGAGGCGGCCGAGGTCCTCGCCGACCTCGTCGCCGACGAGCCCGACGCGACCGCCGCGCGGCTGCTGCTCGCGCGCGCCTACTTCCACTCCGCGCAGCTGCGGCGCGCCGAGCAGGAGGCCCGCGTCCTCGTCGAGACCCACCCGGCGGAGGGCTACGCGCAGCTGCTGCTCGGCCGCGCCCTCGCGCGGCAGAGTCGGCACGACGAGGCCGCCGGCCCGCTGAAGCTGGCCGCGGCGCTCGGCGTCAGCTGACGGTCCAGTCCAGGGTCGTCGTGTCGAGCGAGTCCAGCAGGTCGAACTGCGGGCCCGTCCTCGGCAGCTCGAACCGGAAGAAGTACCGGGCGGCGGCGCGCTTGCCCTCGGCGAACCCATCGTCGCCGGCCCGAGCGTCGCCGGTCCGGGTGTCGAGCGCGAGGAGCTGCTCGAGCCAGATCCACGCCACGACGACGTGGCCGACCGCCTCGAGGTAGACGCTCGCGTTGGCGAGTGTGACGTCGGGATCGCCGGCAGCGTGCAGCGTCGTCGTGGTCTTCTCGATGCGGACCAGCGCCGACTCCAGCGCCGCCGCGTACTCCGGGTGACCGTCGGCCCGGGCGACGGTGTCCCGGATCGTCGAGAGCAGCAGCTCCAGACCGGCGCCGCCGCGCATCACCGCCTTGCGGCCGAGCAGGTCGATGGCCTGGATGCCGTGGGTGCCCTCGTGGATCGGGTTGAGCCGGTTGTCCCGGTAGAACTGCTCGACGGGGAAGTCCCGGGTGTAGCCCGAGCCTCCGAGCACCTGGATCGCGAGGTCGTTGGCCGCGAGGCACCACTGTGAGGGCCAGCTCTTGGCGATCGGGGTGAGGACGTCGAGCAGGAGCGCGGCGCGCCCGCGGTCGTCGTCGGCGGGCGCGGTGTCCTTCTCGTCGACGAGGCGCGAGCAGTAGAGCCCGAGCGCCATCCCGGCCTCGGCGTAGGCCTTCTGCGCGAGCAGCATCCGCTTGACGTCGGGGTGCCGGGCGATCGGGATCATCGGGGTGGTGACGTCGCGGCCGCCGACGGCGCGGCCCTGGGTGCGGGTCCGGGCGTACTCGAGGGAGTGCAGGTAGCCGGTGACGCCGAGTGCGGCGGCGCCCATCCCGACGCCGACCCGCGCCTCGTTCATCATGTGGAACATCGCCGCGAGCCCGCCGTGCTCGGCGCCGACGAGGTACCCGACGGCGCCGCCGGCCTCGCCGAAGTTCAGCAGGGTGTTGACGGTGCCGCGGTAGCCCATCTTGTGGTTGAGCCCGGCGAGGGCCACGTCGTTGGTGGTTCCGTCCTCCAGGTACCGCGGCACCGCGATCAGGCTGATGCCCCTCACCCCGGGCGGCCCGCCGGGGATCTTGGCGAGCACCAGGTGGACGATGTTCGGCGTCAGCTCGTGCTCGCCGCCGGAGATCCACATCTTGGTGCCGATGACCCGGTAGGAGCCGTCCTCGGCCGGCTCCGCCCGTGTCGTGATGTCGGCCAGCGACGACCCGGCCTGCGGCTCCGAGAGGCACATCGTCCCGGAGGTGCGCCCGTCGAGCATGCCCGGCACCCAGGCGTCGATCTGCTCGCTCGTGCCGTGGGCCAGCAGCAGGTTGACCGCGGCCGTCGTCAGGAACGGGTAGGACGCGGTACCGATGTTCGCGGCCTGGAACCAGGCCAGGGCGGCGCGCGCGACGGTGAACGGCAGCCCGGTCCCGCCCTGCTCGCCCGGCACGGAGGCCCCGATGAAGCCGGCCCCGGCGAACGCCTCGATGGCCTCGCGGACGCCGTCGACCAGGACCACCCGGCCGCCCTCGAGGTGGGGCTCGGCGACGTCGGCGGCCCGGTTGTGCGGGGCGAACCGCTCGGTGGCGATCTGCTCGGCGAGCTCGAGGACGGCGTCGACGGTGTCACGGTCGTGCTCCGCGAACGGCTCCCGATCGAGGAGGTCGCCGACGCGGAGCCAGTCGTGGAGCAGGAAGTCGAGGTCCTGCCGCGACAGGATGCGGGAGTCGTCGCTCACGGCCGCCAGCGTCTCACGACGCCGGCGGCGAGGGCGCGTCCGCGATCGTTCGGCAGCGGGCAACGCGGCACTGGAACACCGCCCCGACGGCACGGCAGGCTGGCCCTCGTGGCCCTTCCCGAGATGCGTGTCGTGCTCCTGCGCCACGGCGAGACCCACGGCTACTTCGACGACGTCGGGCTCACCGACCTCGGCGAGGCCCAGGCGCGGGAGGCGGGGCGAGCACTGGGGAAGGACCTCGCCGGCACGCTCTCCTCGGGCGAACGCGTCCGCATGCCGCACGCGCCGACCGCCCGCGGCACCGCCACGGCCGTCACGCTGCGCACGGTGCTCGTCGCGACCCTCGAGGAAGAGCGGGGAGCGGGCCACGGCATCGTCGTCGGCGGCCTCGAGCCGGACGCCCACTTCGACAGCCTGCAGTTCCTGTACGACGGCGAGGCGCGCGAGTCGTCGGGGGTCGCGGCGAAGCGCCTGGCGCTGGAGCCCGATCGTCCGACGCCGGACTGGGCGCTCGAGTTCGACCGCTTCGACTCCGACCACGGCGAGGCCTCCAAGACCGGGGGGCCCATCGACCGGTGGCTGACCTCCACGACGCGGCACTTCGAGCCGCCCCAGATCGCGGTCTACCGGCTGTGGGCGGGCATCCGGGCGCTGGCCGCCGACCCCGGGCAGGGACGGGTGGCGGCGGTGAGCTCGCACTCCGGTCCGATGCGGGCGTTCGTGTCGGCCGCGATCGGGTACGACCCCGGGGAGCCGGCGAACCTCGAGCAGGTCGACGTCCGCGTCGCCGGCGACGCCGCGACCGTGGGGTTCCGCGAGCACCGCGTCCGTGTCGACCTGCCTACGGTGATCCCGCCGTGGATCGACCCCGCCTACCTGGACGGCCGGCGAACGGCCCACGGATCGGCCTGAGCCGGGGCTCGGTCCGACGAGCTCCCGCGACGACGTGGCTTTCCTGTCACTGGATGCAAGCAACGACGCTCCGCTGGCATGGGGTGGACCTGACGCTCACCCGCCGCCAGGGCCCGCACCCGTCACGCCACCGATCGTGGGCCGAGGGGCCAGGATGGGTCGGGTGAGCCGCGTCCTCGTCGTCGACGACGATCCGCACCTGCTGCGGACGCTGCGCATCAACCTGACCGCCCACGGCCACGTCGTCGTCCCGGTCGCGACCGGCACCGGGGCGCTGCGGGCGGTCGCGGAGCCACCCGCACCCGACGTCGTCGTCCTCGATCTGGGTCTCCCGGATCTCAGCGGCCTCGAGGTGCTCGAGGGCATCCGCGGGTGGAGCGCGGTCCCGGTGATCGTGCTCTCGGCGCGCAGCGACGCGGGGGACAAGGTCGCCGCACTCGACGGCGGGGCCGACGACTACGTGACCAAGCCGTTCGGCATGCCCGAGCTGCTGGCCCGCATCCGGGCGGCGGTCCGACGGGCGGCGGCGGTGGCCCCCGACGGCACGCCGCGGGTCACCACCCCGGACTTCGAGGTGGACCTCGTGGCCAAGAAGGTGGTGCGGGACGACGTCGAGGTCCACCTCTCGCCGACCGAATGGGGCGTCCTCGAGCACCTCGTGCGCCATCCCGGGATGCTCGTCACCCAGCAGCAGCTGCTGCGCGAGGTGTGGGGCCCGGCCTACGGGACCGAGGGCCACTACCTGCGGGTCTACCTCGGGCACCTGCGCCGCAAGCTCGAGCCCGAGCCGTCACGGCCGCGGTACCTGGTCACCGAGCCCGGCCGCGGGTACCGGTTCGAGCCCGGGGGCTGACCCCGCACAGACGTCGGCGGCGGCACCCCCCGGGGGATGCCGCCGCCGTGCGTCGGGCTCAGGGCCTCAGCGGACCCCGGCGATCTCCTGCGCCAGCGCGGCGTGACGGGTCTGGGCCGCCGAGACGACGCTGTGGCGGTTCTTGTTGGCCTCCTCGTAGTGGATGACCGTGTGGAGGTCGTCCACCTTGTCGAGCTGCTGCGCCGCCGTGGCGGCGTCGGTGGCGCTCAGGC
>JAICLN010000110.1 GCA_025925615.1 Actinomycetospora sp.
CGACGAGGCCGCCCACGGCTACGGCGTCGACCGCGCCCTCGTCGGGGTCGCCGACCAGACCGAGGTCCGCAACGAGACCGAGCCCGGCGGCCGGGTCGTGGTGGACAGCGGGCGGCACGTGATCGGCGGGGAGCACTTCGTGCTGCGGGGCCTCACGCCCGGCCGTCCGCTGACGCTGACGTCGCGGGTCGACGCGCGCGAGCCGGTCACGGACCGGAACAGCTCCGCCGGCGTGGTCGCGGTCGGCGCCGACGGTCACCGGGTCGGGGACTGGGTCTTCGGGACCGCCGACGGTGCGTGGGCGCAGGCGTCGTTCACGATCCCGGCCGCCGAGGTGACCTCCCCGACGCTCGCCGTGACCCTCGGACCCCGCCAGCCCTACCTGGCGCCGTACCCGGACTACCGCTCGTTCGGCTATTGGGCGTCGCAGTAGGTGGCCTCCGGCCTCGTGAGTACTTTCCGGGGCTATAACCCCGGAAAGTGCTCACGAGCCGAAGGCACCTACCCTCCGACGATGGCGGACACCGCGGGCGGGGACGGCGACTTCACGACGCCGGCCGAGCTCATCGGGCACCCGGCGCGCTCGGCGATGCTGCGCGCGCTCGTCGACGGCCGGGCCCTGCCGATGACGATGCTCGCCACCGAGGCCGGGGTGGCCGCGTCCACGGCGAGCGCCCACCTGACCCGGCTCGTCGACGGCGGCCTGCTCGTGAGCCGGGCCCAGGGTCGCCACCGCTACTACGCGCTCGCGTCCCCGCAGGTCGCGCACGCCCTCGAGGCGCTGGCCGCCCTGGGCCCGCCGCGGCCGGTGCGCTCGCTGCGGGCCGGGACCCGCGCCCAGGCCCTGCGCCGGGCCCGCACCTGCTACGACCACCTGGCCGGGCATCTCGGCGTCGCCGTGATGGCGGCGCTGCTCGAGCGGGGCGCCCTCGTCGGCGGCGACGGCCGCCACCACGCCGGCGCCGCCACCCGGGACCGTCTCTCCGCCCCCGGCGCGGACCGGGACTACGCGCTCACCGACGACGGCCGCGCGCTCCTCGACCAGCTCGCCGTGACGGTCCCGGCCGGGCGGCGCCGCACGGTCGCGTACTGCGTCGACTGGACCGAGCAGCGCCACCACCTCGGCGGGGCGGTCGGGGCCGGGCTGCTCACGCGGTTCACCGAGCTCGGGTGGGTGCGCCGCGGGGACCGCCATCCCCGCGCGGTCGGGATCACCGACGACGGGCGGGCGGGGTTCGCGCGCGTCCTCGGCATCGACACCGACGCGCTCGCCGTCGCCTGACGTCCACGTTTCGCACGGGGACGAAGCGGTCCGCTCCTAGCGTGGCCCGATGACCCGGACGCGCACCGCCCTGCTCGCCACGATGTGCGTGGGCATGTTCCTCGTGCAGCTCGACGTCACCGTCGTCAACGTCGCCCTGCCCGACATCCGCACCGGCCTCGGCACCTCGCTCGCCGGCCAGCAGTGGGTGGTCGACGCGTACGCGGTCGTCCTCGCCGGGCTGCTGCTCGTCGGCGGCGCGCTCGGCGACCGCTTCGGTCACCGCCGGGTCGTGCTCACCGGGCTCGTCCTGTTCGGGGCGGCCTCCCTGGCCTGCGGGGCCGCGCCGTCCGCGGCGGTGCTCATCGGCGGGCGCGCGGTCCAGGGCCTCGGGGCCGCGCTGCTGCTGCCCGGGACGCTCGCCGTCGTCACCCGGGCCTTCCCGCAGCGGGCGGAGCAGCCCCGGGCCGTCGGGATCTGGGCCGGGGTCTCGGCGCTGGCGCTCCCGGCCGGACCGGTACTCGGCGGCGCGCTGGTGTCGGGCCCGGGCTGGCGCTGGGTGTTCCTGGTCAACCTGCCGATCGTGCTGGCGGCCGTGCCCGCCACCCTCGTCGTCGTCGGGCGGGACCGCCCGACCGCCGGGCGCCGCCTGGACCAGCCCGGGGCGGGCCTGGCTGCGCTGGCCCTCGCCGCCGCCGTCCTCGCCGTGATCGATCTCGGGCGGGGCGCCGGCGACCCGCGGGTGTGGGTCCCGGCCGCCGTGGCGGTGGTCGCCGTCGCGGGCTTCGTCGTCCGGGAGCGGCGCGCGAGGGCACCCATGATCCCGCCGGAGCTGTGGCGGGTCCCCGCCTTCGTCGGCGCCAACCTCGTCGCGGCGGCGATGAACCTCGTCGGGATCGGCGTGGTGTTCGTCGCGACGCTGTACCTGCAGACCGTCCAGGGACACCCGGCCGCCGTCGCCGGGGCGATGCTGCTGCCGCTGTTCGTCCCGCTCGCGGTGCTCGCGCCGATCACCGGACGCATCGTCGGCCGCGTCGGATCCCGCCCCCCGATGACGGCGGGTCTGGTGCTGGGAATCCTCGGCTGTCTGGCCCTGGGCGGGCTGCGCCCGGAGAGCGGCTACGGGCGGCTGCTGCCGGTCCTGCTCGGCCTCGGCGTCGGGATGGGACTCCTGACGGCCGCCGTGGTCGCCGCGGCGGTGGGCGCGGTGGACCCCGAGCGGGCCGGGCTGGCGAGCGGGGTCAACAACACCGCACGGCAGAGCGCCGGCGCGATCGCCGTGGCGCTGTTCGGTGTCCTGGCGGGCTCCCCCACCGACGCCGAGCGCTTCACCGACGGGCTGCACCGCATCGGGGTGCTGGGCGCGGTGGTCTGGGCGCTCGCGCTGGTGCTGACCCTGGCGACGCTCAGCGTTCCTGGTGCGGGATCCGGCCCGCGGTCCCGCCGTCGTCGCCGCGTCCACCCGGACGGCGGGTCTGCGCCTGCTCCTTGAGGAGGTCGCGGATCTCGGTGAGGAGCTCGACCTCGGTCGACTCGGCCGGACCGGCCTCCTCGCCGCGCTTGCGCCGCTCGGAGACGACCTTCAGCGGGTAGACGACGAGGAAGTAGATCACCCAGGCGGTGAGTACGAAGGTGATGACGGCGTTGATGAACGAGGCGTAGTCGAACACCACGCCGTTGACCAGGAACGAGCCCGCGAACTCCCCGCCGCCGGCGATCAGCTGGATCAGGGGCTTGAGGAAGGCGCCCGTGAAGGCCGTGACGACCGCGGTGAATGCCGCACCGATGACGACGGCGACGGCGAGGTCGACCACGTTGCCCCGGAGCACGAAGTCCTTGAAGCCCTTCAGCACCGCCGTACCTCTCCTCGCTCACCCGACCGGCCGTACGCTAGACCGCCCCGCACACGACGACGCGCCCGCCACGCCGTGGGGGGAGCTGGCGTGCCGGGCGCGTCGTCGAGAGGGGTGCGCGGGACCCCGGTCCTCAGTTCGAGGCGGAGATCGGGTTGTGGCAGGACTTGGCGTTGGCCGCCGAGTTGCCCTTCTCCGCCTTCGAGAGCAGCGGGATGGCGCCCGCGATGTCCTGCACCGGGACCTGCACGCCGAGCGCGTTCACCGGGACGTCGTTGTTGCAGGCGTCGAGCGAGGTGTTCGGCGCGAAGTCGCTCGAGTTGATGAGCCCCTTCTGCACCGTCGTGCCGCCGTCCTCGTGGGCGAAGGCGGCACCGGTCGTGCTCGCCAGGCCGGCGCCGATCAGCGTCGTCGCCAGCACGGCCTTGCGGAAAACTCCCACGATCATGTCCTCTCGATCAGGTCTTCGGGGCGACCGGTCGATCGCGTGGCGGAACGTAATCAGAACTCACGCCACGTGTCCGACAAGGGGTCCACGATCCGGCGCGACAGGTCGTCACCCGACGGGGGTCGCCATCCGCCGCCGTGATCCGTCCCCGGATCACATTTACGTCACGGTAAAGCGACACTCTCCACGACGGATCACTCACGAGAGATCACAGAACCGTCACGCTGCGCTGCCCGTACGACGGCGCCGTCCGACCTCCGATGCGCCGGGAGGATGACGGGACGCGCCCAGTGGTCGCGGCGTGTGTCGCGCCGGGTCTCGCCGGGGCCGGGGACCCGATAGCGTCCGGCCCGTGACCACGGAGCAGGCCCCCGGTCCGCCGCGCACGCTGGGTCCGCTCGTCGCCTGGGCGGCCTGGGACTGGGGTTCCGCCGCCTTCAACGCCGTCATCACGACGTTCGTCTTCACCGTCTACCTGACCTCGGGCGTCGCCGCCGACGAGGCCTCCGGGTCGTCGGCACTCGCGAACACCATCGCGATCGCCGGCGTGCTCGTCGCGCTCACCGCACCGGTGTACGGACAGCGCAGTGATGCCTCCGGCGCCGAGCAGGGCCGGCAACGACGCCTCGCCCTGCTCACCGCGGTGATCGTCGCGGCCACCGCGCTGATGTTCTTCGTGCAGGGCTCGCCGTCGTACCTGCTGCTGGGACTGGTCCTGCTCGGGATCGGCACCTTCGCCTACGAGCTCGCGCAGGTCGAGTACAACGCGATGATCTACCGGCTCGCGCCGCCCGGGCGGACGGGCTGGGTGTCCGGCGTCGGGTGGTCGGCGGGCTACCTCGGCGGGATCGTGCTGCTCATCGGCTGCCTGCTGCTGTTCATCGCGCCGATCGGGGCCATCACGTTCGCGTCCCCGGACATGGGCCCGCGGGTGATCGCGCTGGTCTGCGCGGCGTGGTTCGCGGTCTGGGCGATCCCAGTACTGTTCCTGCGCTTCCCCTACCCCGCGCCCCCCGGCGACACCGAGGCCGCGCAGGTCGGGTGGTTCGGTTCCTACGCGCTGCTGGTGCGGCGCCTCGTGGAGCTCGGCCGCACCGACCGGAACCTGCTCGGCTTCCTCGTCGCGAGCGCGATCTACCGCGACGGGCTCACCGCGGTGTTCACCTTCGGCGGTGTGCTGGCCGCGGGCACCTTCGGGCTGAGCCAGACCGAGGTCATCTTCTTCGCGATCGCGGCCAACGTGGTCTCGGCCCTCGGGGCCGTCGTGGGCGGCATGCTCGACGACCGGGTCGGGCCGAAGCGCGTCATCATCGTCGCGCTGATCGCGCTCGTCATCGTCGCGGGCGCGCTGCTCCCGGCGTCGGGCACGTCGGCGTTCTGGATCGGCGGGCTGTTCCTGTCGCTCTTCGTCGGACCCGCCCAGGCGTGCTCGCGCAGCTACCTCGCCCGCCTCGTCCCGCCGGGGCGCGAGGGTGAGCTCTTCGGGCTCTACGCGACGACGGGTCGCGCGGTCAGCTTCCTCGCGCCGGCGCTGTTCAGCCTGTTCATCACGATCTTCGGCGAGCAGCGCTGGGGCATCGCGGGGATCGGGATCGTGCTGCTGATCGGCCTCGGCGCGCTGCTGCCGGTGCGTGGGATACCCGGGCGCGTGGGCGCCGGGGCCGCGGCGGGCGGGACGGAGACGACCTCGGCGGCGGGGGTCTGAGCGCCCTGTCGAGGACGACCGCCGACGAGGGGCACGCCAGGCAGACCCGAGCCCATCCCGGCGTGCCTCACGTACCCCTGATCACCCGCGGGCCTGGGCCCCGCGCCGACGCGCCGCCGACGAGGGGCACGCCAGGCAGACCCGAGCCCATTCCGGCGTGCCTCACGTACCCCTGATCACCGCGACCGGGGCCCGCCCATCACTTGACGCGGGCGGCGAGGTAGCGGATCAGGCGCGAGAGCAGTTCGCCGACGAACGCCCAGAACACCGCGGCGATCAGCGAGTTCACGATCACCATGACGGTCGGGTCGGCGGGCACGAAGAGGTCCCGGAACCCGAGGATCACGATGTCCGCGACCGCCCCGACGAACTGCGCGACGCCGTTGGCCGGGTTCACCCCGACGAGCACCAGCACCACGTTGACGATGAGCACCAGCGCGAACAGCAGCGCCAGCGTGCGCACGACCGTGGCCAGCACGTTCCCGGTGCGCCACGCGAGCTCGCCGATGTCGACGGACCGGTGACGGGCGCTGCCGGTGTGCTCCGGCTCCGCCCAGGAGGTGTCTCCCTGGCCGCGGGCCGGGGACTCGTGGCGCTCGGTGGGGGCGTCGGCGGCCGCGGCCTCCTGGGTCGGCTGCTCGGACTTCTGCTCGGACTTCTCGGTCTGCTTCTCCGCCGACGCCTCGGACTGCTCGGTCTTCTGCTCCGAGCCCGCCGACTCCTCGGACGAGCCCGACTCCCCGGACGCCGCGTGCTTCCCGGCGCTCTCCTCCGTCGGGGACCCCTGACCCGACTCGTCGTCGCCGGTCGAGTCCGTCTTCTCCTCGGTCCCCTGCTGCGCCATGCGCCGATGATGACACCGCCGTCTGCGGCGCCGTGACCGGGTGCGTTCGCCCGTGGACAAATGCGTTGAGACCCACCCGGGATGTCGGCCACGGTGACGCGAGCGTGAGGACCCGTCGAGCAGCCGTGGGGAGGCCGCCGTGCACACGCCGACCGTGGTCCGACCCCGCCTGGGCCGGACGACCCTGGGGGACCGGCTGGTACGGCGGGCGCACCCGGGGCCGGTTCGCGATCGAGGACGCCCGGGAGGTCCTCGCCGCGGCCGGGGCCCGGGTGCTCGAGACCTCGCTGGGCCTCGACACCGCCCGGATCCGCGCCGGTGGCTTCGAGGCCGGGGACGTGTTGCTGCGCGACCTGCTGCTCGACGACCTGGGTGGCCTCCGGCCTAGAAGCGCGAGAACACCTGCTGCTCCCACGCCTCGCGGCTCGTGAGCTCCGGCATGCCCTCCTGGTAGCGGCGGCGCAGCGCCGGCCAGGACCGCAGGACCTGCTGGTGGAGGCTGAGCGAGACGCGCAGCAGTTCCCAGAACCGGCGCCGGTCGCGCTTGCGGTAGGTGACGCCGGTCCCGTCGGAAGTGGACACCGTGGCGCCGTCCAGCCGGGAGAGCAGGAACCAGGTGCCGTGCTCCGCGGGGACGTTGCGCTGGGGCCGCTCCCAGGCCGCCGGGTCGGCCGGGCGCAGCTGGTGACGCAGTGCCCCGGCGAGCGCCTTCACCTGGGCGACCTTGCCGAGCGGGGGCTCCGGCCAGAGCTGGGCCGCCAGCGCGCCGATGGGCGGCTCGGGCAGGTCGCGGGCGCTGGGGTGGACGACGCCGTCGGGGAAGCGCGCGCGGGTGGCCCGGACCGCACCGAGCGCCGTCGGGAGCGACCCGAAGAGCGCCTTCGGCCCGGACATGAAGTCGCGCATCGCCATCTGGTGCAGCGCGATCGCCGAGTACTCGAGCAGGAACAGGTGCCGCAGGGTGCGCTTGAGCGAGTCGGCCAGCATCGCCTTCGGGTCGTCCGGGCCGTGCAGGGCAGCGACGACGAGGCGGTTGCGGGCGTGGAAGTAGGCCTGCCAGTCCGAGCTGTCGTCCTTCTCGACGAAGCTCAGGTGCCAGATCGCGACGCCGGGCACGGTCGCCGTCGGGTAGCCGTCGGCCCCCGCGCGCAGGCCGTACTCGCAGTCGTCCCACTTGATGAACAGCGGCAGTGGCTGGCCGATCTCCTCGGCGACGACACGCGGGATCAGGCACATCCACCAGGCGTTGTAGTCGACGTCGGTGCGCCGGTGCATCCACAGCGTCTCGCGCAGGGAGTCGACGGCGAAGTCGTGGTCGTCGGTGGTGTTCGGCGCGAGCTGCCAGAAGAACGTGTGCCGGTCGACGACCTCGCCCATCGCGTGCAGGTGCGAGCGCGCCTGCAGCGAGAGCATCTGCCCGCCGACGAGCATCGGGGCGCGGGCGAACCGCGCGAAGGCGAGCGCGCGCAGCACCGAGTCCGGCTCGAGGACGACGTCGTCGTCCATGAACAGGATGAACTCGGCGTCGGTGTGCTCGAGCGCCTCGTACATGATCCGGCTGTAGCCGCCGGAGCCCCCGAGGTTGGGCTGGTCGATGATCCGCAGCCGGTCGCCGAGCAGCGCCGCGGCCTCGTCGAACCCGTCCTGCTCGCGGACCTTCGACGTGCCCTGGTCGGGGATGACGACGGCGGTGAGCACGTCGCGCACCAGCGGGTCCTCGCCGAGGGCGCGCAGGGTCGCGACGCAGTCCGTGGGCCGGTTGAAGGTCGGCATCCCGACGGTGACCGCGGCGCGCCCCGGGGCGGGGCGGTCGGCGTACCAGCCGCCGTCGAGGAGCTCGAGGGGCTCGGACTCGCTGGAGAGGTCGAACCAGATCCAGCCGCCGTCCTCGAAGGGACGCAGCGGCACCGGGACGTCGAGCGACCCGTCGCCGGAGACGACCTCGCCGTGGACGTGCACCGGCACCCCGCGGGCGGTGGAGCGGTAGACGTCGACCCGGCCGGCCCCGGCCAGGCGCAGCCGCAGGTGGACGGCGTCGAGGACCGACCAGCGCCGCCAGTACGACGCCGGGAAGGCGTTGAAGTAGGCCGCGAACGACGTCTCGGTGCCCTCGGGGATGCGCACGCTCGTGCGGGAGAGCACCTCGGCGTGCCGGTTACCGGAGGTCCCGAGGTGCAGCACGAAGTCCTCGGCCTCGGTGTTCACCGTGCCCGGGCGCTCCGCGGTGGGCGCCGCCGAGCGCAGCGACGTCGCGGTGCCCTCGTCGAGGTAGAGCGAGCGCACGGTCGCCGGGTCGGCGGGCCGGGGCAGGATGATCCGCTGGAGCAGGGCGGATTCGATCCAAGAGGGAGCATCAGCCCGGACGGTCAGCTCCACGGTCGACCGGCCCTCCCGCGTGCTCGTCATCCCCCGACGGTAGCGGGCAGGGTCGGGCGGCCCCGCCGGACCCGGCCCCTCGAGCGCTCCGGCCCCTCGAGCGACCCGGGTCCCGGCTCAGCCCTCGAGGGGGTCGGCCCCGTCGAAGTCGGTGCCCTCGGTGAACCACGGCGCGATGCGGTTGTCGAACATCGTCAGCGCCGACCCGATCGCCATGTGCATGTCGAGGTACTTGTAGGTCCCCAGCCGGCCCCCGAAGAGCACCTTGCGGTTCGTCGCCTCCTTGCGGGCGAGCTCGCGGTAGCGCTCCAGCTTGGCCCGGTCGTCCGGGGTGTTGATCGGGTAGTACGGCTCGTCGCCGGACTCGGCGAAGCGCGAGTACTCCCGGACGATGACCGTCTTGTCGCCCGGGTAGTTCTTCCGCTCGGGGTGGAAGTGCCGGAACTCGTGGATGCGGGTGAACGGCACGTCGCGGTCGGCGTAGTTCATCACCGGGGTGCCCTGGAAGTCGCCGGTGGTGGTGACGACCTCGGGCTCGAAGTCCAGCGTGCGCCAGCCGAGCTCGCCCTCGCAGAAGTCGAAGTAGCGGTCGAGCGGGCCGGTGTAGACCGTCGGCACGTCCTCGAGCCCGTCACGGATGTCGAACCAGTCGGTGTCGAGGTGGACCTCGATGTTCGGGTGGTCGGCCATCCGCTCGAGCCACGCGGTGTAGCCGTCGACCGGCAGGCCCTCGTGGGTGTCGTTGAAGTACCGGTTGTCGAACGTGTACCGGACCGGGAGGCGGGACACGATCGAGGCCGGGAGGTTCTTCGGGTCGGTCTGCCACTGCTTGGCGGTGTAGCCCTCGAAGAACGCCTCGTAGAGGGGCCGACCGACGAGCGCGACGCCCTTCTCCTCGAAGTTCTGCGCATCGTCGACGTCGATCTCGGCGGCGTGCTCGGCGACCCAGGCCCGGGCCTCGTCGGGCGACATCGAGCGGCCGGCGAACTCGCAGATCGTCGCGAGGTTGACCGGCATCGGGTAGACGCGGCCACGGAAGATCGTGAAGACGCGGTGCTGGTACCCGGTGAAGTCGGTGAACCGGTTGACGTACTCCCACACCCGCTCGTTCGAGGTGTGGAAGAGGTGCGCCCCGTAGCGGTGCACCTCGATGCCCGTCTCGGAGTCCGGTTCGGAGTAGGCGTTGCCGCCGAGGTGGGCGCGGCGCTCGACGACGAGGACGCGCTTGTCGAGCTGTGTGGCGGCACGTTCGGCGATGGTCAGGCCGAAGAATCCCGAACCGACCACCACCAGGTCCGGGCTGACGACCAGATCCGGCTGGCTCATGGGGGAAAACGGTAGCCGGGGCACCCGCCGGGTATGCCGGGGGCATGCCGACCGTGACCCGCACCGTGACCACGCCGGCCCCGCTCGACGTGGTCCGTGCCTACCTGCGCGACTTCGGGAACGCCCCCGAGTGGGACGCGGGCACCATCTCCTGCGACCCGGTCGACCCCTCGACGCCCGTCGCCGTCGGCAAGCAGTGGACCAACGTCTCGGAGTTCCGGGGCTGCCAGACCACGCTCACCTACACCCTCGAGACCGACGAGCCGACGCGGCTGCGGATCGTCGGGCGGAACAAGACCGTGACGAGCGAGGACGAGATGACCTTCACCGGCGCCGACGGCGGCGGGACGCGGGTGAGCTACACCGCCACGTTCACCTTCCACGGTGCGGCCAAGCTCGCGACGCCGTTGATGCTGCCCGCACTGAAGGGCCTCGCCGACGACGCGGAGCGGTCGTTGGGCGAGGCCCTCCAGAAGCTGCCGGCCCGGTGAACCGGCGTCAGCCCCCGACCTGCGTGCGGGTGTTGCCGACCTTCGCGTCCTCGATCGTGTAGATCGCCTGCTGCGTGATCGCCGAGTCGCGGTAGATCCCCATCTTCCAGTAGGACTGCAGCGAGGCGGTCGACGCGGTGCTCGTCGGGTACAGCGTCCCGCCCGCCGGCTTGTAGCCCGCGAGGACCTGGGTGCCGTTGTTCCACACGTCGACGACGCCCTTGCTCGGGTCCCGCGAGAAGAACACGTGCAGGAGCAGGTCGGTCCGTGCTCCGGTGACCGCTGGCGCGAGAGGCTTCGCGAACGTCCGCGGGGCGCCCGGGTAGCCGTAGCCGCCCTCGAGGTTGAGGTTCCCCCTCCCCACGGTGATCTCCAGCGGCGGGGAACCGTCACCCTCGTTCTTCCACTGGGTGATCACCTGCCACGTCGTGACCTGCGTCGGGAAG
>JAICLN010000150.1 GCA_025925615.1 Actinomycetospora sp.
AGCACGAGGTGCTCGGCCGGACCGCGGACCTGGACGCGCTGCCCGTCGTCGTCGTGACCCGGGGCGCGGACGGGGCGACACTGCTGCGGTACGGACGCGAGGTGGCGACGGCCGCGCCACCCGCCGTCGACGCCGTCGACGGGACCGCCGCGGGCGACGCCTTCACCGCCGCGCGCGCCCTCGGGCGCGCCGGGGGTCTCGCCGACGGGGCCACGCTGCGGCGGGCGTGCGGCGTCGGTGCCCTGACGGCGACACGGGCGGGCGCGCAGCCGGCCCTGCCGACGCTCGACGAGCTCGACACGTTCCTGGAGGCCTGACGAGATGATCCCGCTCATCGTCGACACCGACCCCGGCGTCGACGACGCGTTCGCCCTCGCCGTCGCCGCGCTCGCCCCCGAGGTGGATCTGCGGGCGGTGACCACCGTGCACGGGAACGTCGGCGTCGAGCAGACCACCGACAACGCCCGCCGGCTGCTCGGCACGTTCGGCCGCCCGGACGTGCCGGTCGGCCGGGGCGCCGGAGTGCCGCTGGTGCATCTGCTCGAGCGGCGCTCCGACGGCGTCCACGGCGACGACGGGCTGGGCGGGCGGTCGCTCGACTTCGGCCCGCCGGTCGACGAGTCGCCGCTGCGCGCGGTGGCGCTGATGGCGTCCGTGCTCGAGGCGTCGGAGGAGCCGGTGACGATCGCCGCCATCGGCCCGTTCACCAACGTCGCGACGCTGCTCTCGGCGCGTCCCGACCTCGAGGAGCGGATCGGGCGGTTCGTGCTCATGGGCGGGTCGATCGCCTTCGGCGGCAACGTGTCGGCGTCCGCGGAGTTCAACGTGTGGGGCGACCCGGAGGCCGCGCGCCGGGTGCTCGCCGGGTCGCGGGTCCCGACGACGATGGTCCCGCTCGACCTCACGATGCGGATCACGCTGACCGCCGACTGGCTGGACGACCTGGCGGCCACGGGCCCGGTCGGCGCGGCGCTCGCGTCGACCCGGGAGACCTACCTGGCCGCGTACTCCACGCGGTTCGGGCACGCCGCGATGGCGGTGCACGACGCCGTCGCGCTGCTCGAGGCGATCGTGCCCGGCACGGTCGCGACGACGCCGATGCCGGTCGACGTGGACACCTCCAGCGGCCCCGGGCGCGGCGCGACGATCGGGGACCTGCGCGGCGCGGAGGCCCAGGCCGTGGACGGTGTGCGGCCGGTGGAGGTGGCGCTGGAGGCCGACGCGACGTCCGTGCGGGCCGAGCTGCGGCGCCGGCTCAGTGCGGGTGTCCCTCGACGATGACGCCGTCGCCGACGGCGCCCTCGTCCTCGGTGATGTTGGACCGCTGGGACGTGCGGCCGAGCGCGAACCCGGCGAGCACCGCCGCGACCAGGGCCGCCACGGCGCAGACGACGTAACCGACGGAGTACGCGTCGCCGAGGGCGGTGAAGGCGATGTCGTGCAGCGGGTTGCCCGGAACGCTGACCTGCCCGAGCGGTCCGGACTCGATCGCGCCGGCCGCCGCGTGCGGCGCCTTGGCGACGAAGCCCGCCACCGCCGTGTCGATCGACGGATCCGCCTGGCGCTGCGCGGCGATCACCGACGCCGCCTGGCTCAGCGCGATCGCGCCGATGATCGCCGGGCCGAGCGTGAACCCGAAGTCCCGGAGCTGGCTCGTCGTCCCCGAGGCCATGCCGGCCAGGTGCGGGGGCACGGTGTTGACGGCGACCGCCGTGACCCCCGAGAGGGCGAACGCGAAGCCGATCCCGACGAGGGCCAGCGGCGCGATCACCGGCGCGAGCGAGAGGTCGGAGACGGGGAGGAACGACATCCAGGCGTCGCCGATCGCGATCAGCAGGAATCCGGGGCCGAGGGCCCATCTCGGGTCGAGGGAGTCGATCACGCGCGACGTGAGCGGCATCAGCACGAGCGCGAACCCCTGCAGGAGCACGAACGCCATCGCGGTCTCGAGGGGGCTGAAGTCCTGGATCGCGGAGAGCCGGATGCTGGTCGCGTAGGCGGTGCCGAGGAACGCGAACATCCCGAGCACGGTGACGATCGAGTTGACCGAGAACGCGCGGCTGGAGAACAGGTCGAGGCGCAGCAACGGCGCTGTGGAGCGTCGCTCGGCGACCAGGAACAGCACGAAGAACACCGCGGCGACGACGAACGCGCCGATGATGGTCCCGTCGGAGAACCCGGTCGTGGAGCCCTGGATCACCGCGAAGAGCAGGGCGAACAGCGCGACCGCGATCGTCACCTGTCCACCCCAGTCCAGCGACCGACCCTCGGGCGACGACGAGTTCGCGGCGGCGGTGCCGATGAGCGCACTGGCCAGGGCCAGGATCCCCACCGCCACGAACGCCCAGCGCCAGCTGGCCTCGGCGCTGCCACCCCACGGCAGCTGGGTGACCAGCCCGCCGAGCAACGGGGAGACGAACCCGCCCGAGGACAGCCCCGCCGCCCAGATCGCGATGCCCTTCGCGCGGCTGCGGACGTCGTGGGTGCCGGCGGCGACCATCGCGAGCGTCGTCGGGAACAGCACGGCCGCCCCGATGCCGGCCAGCGCCTGTCCCGTCCAGAGCACCGCGATCGAGGCGCCGTTCGACCCGGCCGCGGCCGGGGTGAGCACGGACAGCGCCTCCCCGACCGCCATGAGGAGGCTGCCGCCGATCAGCAGCCGCTTGCGGCCGAACAGGTCGCCGAGGACCCCCGAGGTCAGCTCGAGCAGGGTGATCGGGACGAGGAACGCGTCGGAGATCCAGGTCAGCTGCGACGACGTGGTGTGCAGGTCCTGCTGGAACAGGCCGTTGAGCACGGCCGGGATGGCCAGCCCGACCTGCGCCACGAGGACGGCGAACGTCGTCGCCACCTGCGTGCCCAGGGTGAGGGTCGGGGTGTGGACGGCGGCTCGGGTGCGCACGTCGGCGGGCGCGGTCATGGACGGACCCCCTCGGTCTCGCGAGGACGCTCCGCGCCGGTCCCGGCGCCGAGCGTGACGAGTGTCATGACCGAGGAGCTCCGGTCCCAGGTCCCTTCCGGTCAGCGGAAGACATGTTCGTGAGGATTCCTGATCGTGACGCTGGTGGAGGACCTGGCGGCGGGGAGCTACGCGGTCGCGGCGGGCTCGCACACGTAGGCCTGCGCGCCCCGCCCGACCCGGGCGAGCACGACGGTGGCCGCGTGCGGGCCGGCGAGCCTGAGCCGGGGGCGGAGGCGGTCGGGCTCGACGTCGAGGCCGCGGACGAGGATCTCGACGCGGCCGACCTCACGTGCGGCGAGGGTCCGGCGCAGGGTCTTCTCGCTGTACGGACCGTGCTCGAGGACGCGGAAGGCCCGCCCGGTGCCGGGCGGGTGGTCCCCGGTCAGGTAGGCGAGGTGCGGGTCGAGCTGGCCGAGGCCGTGGCGGGCCGCGTAGTGGCGAACCAGCCCGGCGCGGACGACGGCGCCGTCGGGGTCGACGAGCCACGGGCCGACCTCGCGGGTGGGGCAGGTGTCGTCGTCGGCGTCGGTGACCTCGTATCCGGCGCCGTCGGTGCGCAGGACGGTGGCGCGGCGTCGGGGCCCGTCCGATGCGACGAGGCCGGCCGACCACAGGGCCGCCTCGCGGACGCGCCCGTCGAGCGAGACGAGCTCGACCTCGCGGGCCCAGGGGACGAGGGCGAAGTCGAGCCCGGGTGCGGTGGAGACGACCAGGTCGGTGTCAGCGGTGTCGCATCGCAGACGTTCAGTGTCCGGAAATCCACATTCACGAGCGGCCGCCAGGACGTCCAGTGGCGGAGTCATCTCGTCCGGTCGTCGGACCCGACGCCCGTTCTCGGTCCGCCGCGCCGGGTCGGCCACCAGTACCGCGCCGGGCCGGACGGCGGGGGCGAGCGCGTCGGCCCGCACCAACCCCGCCTCCGGCACGTTCGCGCGCGCCATGGCCAGTCGGACCGGGTCGAGGTCGGCGCCGATCACGCGCTCCAGCACCGACGACAACACCGCCGTCTCCACGCCGACCGAGCAGGTCACGTCGGCCACCACGCGGTCCGCCGCCACGGCCGCCAACCGCTGGGCCCGATGCCGCGCGACCGGGAGCGCCGTCGCCTGCTCGAGCGCGTCGGCGGTCCAGAGCCAGCCGTCGGGGAACCGCCCGGCGGCGCGGGCCCGCAACAGCGCCGTCTCCATCAGCGCCGCCGCGTGCTCGTCGCCGACCAGCCGCCGGGCCGCAGCGACGTCGCGGAGCCGGTCACCCGTCGTCGTGAACGCCTCGAGCGCCGCCGCCCCGGCACCCGACGTCAGGAACCCGACGTCGGGAACCGAGAACGCGAACGCCACCTGGCCCCTCCGACGATGTGGCGATACGGACACTCAACGTCTGCGATGCGACACCGCTGACACGGAACCCGCCCCTACAACGACACCGGCGGCGCCGGACGCACCCCGGTGACCAGCGCGTTGTAGAACAACGCTCGCGGGACGACCCGCGACGCGACGTGCTCGTCGAACCACGAGAGCCGCTGCCAGCCGCGGTAGGCGAACATCGCCCACGGGAAGCCGAGCTTCTCCGAGGGCACCGCCGCCTCGAAGGTCCGCACCGGCCAGCCGAACAGTGCCGCGGTGAGCTCCTCGGTCACGCAGCGCACGTCGACCGCACCCGCCGCGAGCGCGAACCGCTCCAGGCGCACCGGGTCGAACGTGTGCTGGTCGACGACCGCCTCGAGCGCCGCCGCCCGCGACGACTCGTCCAGCTCGGCCTGCGGGCGCCGCCAGGACCGCAGCGGTCCGAGCTTCGTCAGGTTGGTCGTCGCCCACCACGTCGCCTGGCCGAGCTTGCGGGCGTACCAGTCGCCCACCGTCGTCGGCTCCCCCGCGAACACGAACCGCCCACCGGGCTTGAGCACCCGGAGGATCTCGCGGAAGGCCTGGTCCAGGTCGGGAATGTGGTGCAGGACGGCGTGGCCCACCACCAGGTCCACCGACGCGTCGGGCACCGGGATGGTCTCGGCGTCGGCGACCCGGCCCTCGACGTCGAGACCCAGGCCCTCGGCGTTGCGCACCGCCACCTCGACCATGCCTGGCGAGAGGTCGGTGACCGTCCCCTTCTTCGCGATGCCGCCCTGCATGAGGTTGAGCAGGAAGAACCCGGTGCCGCAGCCCAGCTCGAGGGCGTGCTCGAAGGGGCCGGCGTCGCCGGCGACCGCCCGGAAGCGGTCGACGGCGAAGGTGATGCAGCGCTCGTCGTACGAGATCGACCACTTCTCGTCGTACGTGCCCGCCTCCCAGTCGTGGTAGAGCACGTTGGCGAGCTTGGGGTCGTCAAAGGCGGCCTCGACCTCGGCCTGCGTCGGCGCCATGCTCAGCGCCCCAGGAACTGGGCCTTGCCGGGCCCGTTCTCGACGAAGCTGCGCATGCCGATCACCTGGTCCTCGGTGCCGAAGAGCGCCGCGAAGACCTCGGACTCGAAGTCCAGGCCGTCGCGCAGGTCCATGCCCAGGCCGCGGTCGACGGCGTTCTTGGCCGCGGCGAGCGCCCGCGTGGGGCCGTTGGCGAACTGCTCGGCCCAGGCCCGCGCCCGCGTGTAGACCTCGTCCGGCGGCACGATCTCGTCGAGGATCCCCAGCTCCAGGGCCTCGGGGGCCTTGACGAAGCGGCCGCTGAAGATCAGGTCCTTGGCCTTCGCCGGGCCGATGAGCCGCGCGAGGCGCTGGGTGCCGCCGCCGCCCGGGATGATGCCGAGCAGGATCTCGGGGAGCCCGACGGTGGCGTTGTCGCCGGCGATCCGGCGGTCGCACGAGAGCGCGATCTCGAAGCCGCCGCCGAGGGCGTAGCCGGTCAGCGCGCAGACGGTCGGCTTCGGGATCTCCGAGACGGCGCCGAAGCCGTGGGAGAGCTCCCGGGAGCGCTCCGCCATCTGGGCGTAGGTGAGGTCGGCCATCTCCTTGACGTCGGCCCCGGCCGCGAGCACCTTCTCGCCGCCGTAGACGACGACCGCACGCACGTCCTCGCGCCGCGCCGCCTCGGACGCGACCTCCGCCAGCTCGACGTTGACCTGCCGGTTCACCGCGTTCATCGGCGGGCGGTCCAGGCGGATGGTCCCGACGCCGCCGTCGACCTCGAGGCGCACGAACTCCGTCACGTTCAGTCTCCTTCGTCGACGTGTGCGTGTCCTATCGGCGTGCTGATCTTACTTCCGTGTCCAGGCACGGCAGTATGCCCAGCACACCGATAGGGCGCGCACGAGCGCAGCTAGTACTTGCGGTAGGCGGTGAACCGGCCGCGGCGGCTGAGCAGCTCCAACGGCTGGTCGAACGCCTCGGACAGGTTCTCCGAGCTCATGACGTCGTCCAGGAGGCCCTGGGCGACGATCCGGCCCTCGCGCAGCAGCATGCCGTGGGTGAAGCCCGGAGGGATCTCCTCGACGTGGTGGGTGACCATCACCATGGTCGGCCCGTCCGGGTCGGCGGCGAGCGCCGTCAGCCCGGCCACCAGGTCCTCCCGGCCGCCGAGGTCGAGGCCGGTGGCGGGCTCGTCGAGCAGCAGCAGCTCGGGGTCGGTCATCAGCGCGCGGGCGAGCAGCGTGCGCTGGCGCTCCCCGGAGGAGAGCGTGCCGTACTCGCGGTCGATGAGCTGGTGCGCGCCGAGGACCTCGAGCATTGCCTCCGCCCGCTCCTCGTCGATCTCGTCGTAGGACTCGTTCCAGGTCCCGACGACGCCGTAGCCCGCGCTGCGGACGACGTCGCGCACGGTCTCGTCGGCGGGCACCCGGCCCGCGAGGCTCGCCGACGCGAGCCCGATGCGTTCGCGCAGGTCGAAGACGTTGACGCGGCCCATCCGCTCGCCGAGCAGGTCGACGGTGCCGGTGGTCGCGTGCATCTCGGACGCGGCGAGGCGCAGCAGCGTCGTCTTCCCGGCGCCGTTGGGGCCGATCACGACCCAGCGCTCGTCGAGCTCGACCGACCACGTGATGTCGGCGAGCAGGGTGTTGCCCCCGCGGCGCACCGAGACGTCGCGCATCCGGACGATCTCGTCGGCGTGGGGGCGGTCGCCGGCCGGGTTCGCGGCGGCCGGCAGGGGCGTCGGGGCGAACTCGGGGTGCTCGGTCGGCACCGGACGGGGGGCGCTCACGTGGCCATCCTCTCCGATTCGGTTCGACGCGCACCGTGTGGGCCGGGGTCCGGATCCGGCACGATCGATCGTCATGCGCCCCACCAGCCAGGGGACCGTCGATGTCACGGCGGCCCTCCCGACCGTCACGCCCTCCGGCGCGACCCTCGACGACGCGGGTGTCCTCGCCGTCGCGGTCCCCGCCACGGCCACCGCGGAGGCCGTGGAGCTCTGCCTGCTCGACGAGGGATCCGAGCGGCGGATCGGGCTCGCGCGGGACCCCGCGGACGGCCTGTGGCGGGGCTCGGTCCCCGGCATCGCCGCCGGTCAGGCCTACGGCGTGCGCGTGCACGGGCCCTGGTCACCGCGGACCGGGGTGCGCACCGACCCGGCCAAGCTGCTGGTCGACCCGTGGGCCCGTGGCGTCGGTGGGCGGTTCACCCGTCTGGACGCCGCACTGGCCCACGACGGCGACGATCCCTTCGGTCCCCGCTCGGACGTCGACTCGGCCGGGTCGGTGCCGTTCGGGGTCGTGACGGCGCCGCTGCCGCCCGCCCCGACGGCACGCCCGCGGGTGCCGTGGCCGGACACCGTCCTCTACGAGACGCACGTGCGCGATCTCACGATGCGCCACCCCGAGGTGCCCGCCGAGCTGCGCGGGACCTACGGCGGCGTGGCGCACCCCGCCGTCGTCGAGCACCTGCGCCGCCTCGGCGTCACGTCCGTCGAGCTGCTGCCGGTCTTCGCGAACGCTCCCGAGCCCTCACTGATGACCCGCGGGGCCCGCAACCACTGGGGCTACTCCACGCTGGCCTACCTCGCCCCGGAGCCGCGCTACGCCGCCGTCCCCGGGCAGGAGACGGCCGAGTTCCGCGCGATGGTCGACGCGCTGCACGCCGCAGGGCTCGAGGTCGTGCTCGACGTGGTGTTCAACCACACCTGCGAGGGCGGGGTCGGCGGGCCGTCACTGTCGTGGCGCGGACTCGACGCGCCGTCGTGGTACCAGCTCTCGGCCGACGGCCGCGACGTCGACCTCACCGGCTGCGGCAACACCCTCGACGCCGGGTCGCCGCTGGTCCGCGCGCTGGTCCTGGACTGCCTGCGGCACTGGGTCACGACGATGGGTGTGGACGGCTTCCGCTTCGACCTCGCCTCGACCATGGGCCGGCCCGGCGGGTCGGGGTTCTCGCCGGGGGGGCCGTTGCTGGCCGAGATCGCCGCGGACCCGGTGCTCTCGGGCGTGAAGCTGATCGCCGAGCCGTGGGACGCGACCGGCGAGGGCTACCAGGTGGGCGGGTTCGGGCCGGCCTGGGCGGAGTGGAACGGGCGCTACCGCGACGGGGTGCGCGACTTCTGGCGCGGCCACGGGCCGGTCTCGGAGATCGTCACCCGGTTCGCGGGCTCGTCGGACCTCTACTGGCCGGCGCGGACGCCCGCCGCGTCGGTGAACTTCGTGACCGCGCACGACGGGTTCACCCTGCGCGACCTCGTCTCCTACGACCACAAGCACAACGAGGCCCACGGCGAGGGCAACCGCGACGGGACCGACGACAACCGCTCGTGGAACAGCGGCGTCGAGGGGCCGTCGTCCGATCCCGCCGTGGTGGACCTGCGCGCCCGGCGGCTGCGCAACCTGCTCGCGACGCTCGGGCTCTCCGCCGGCACCCCGATGCTGCTCGGGGGCGACGAGCTGGGCCACACCCAGCACGGCGACAACAACGCGTACTGCATGGACGACGAGACGTCGTGGCGGTCATGGTCGGACACGTCGACGGTGCCGTTCGTGGAGCGGGTGTTCGCGCTGCGCCGGTCGGTGCCCGAGCTGCGCCGCGACGACTTCTACTACGGCCACTCCGACCTGCCGGCCGGCGAGGTGCCCGACATCGTCTGGCTCTCCGAGACCTCCCGCGAGCTGGGCGCCGAGGACTGGGCGCACCACCGCGAGACGCTGGTGGTGCGGGTCCGGTCGGCCTCGTCGCTGCTGCTCGTGCTGCACGCGGGCGCCGGGGACGTCGACATCGAGCTCCCCGCGTGGCTCGGCGACACCGCCTGGACCCCCGAGCTCACCTCGGGCACCCCGGACGGCGTCCCGACCTCCGTCGACCCGTTGCCCGCGGGTGCCTCCGTGACCGTCCCGCCCCACACGTTCCTGGTGTTCCGCTCGACATAGCCGGGCCGCCCAGCGCCTTGATCGACTTCCGGGTGGTGGAGTGCTCGCTCAACGATCACTCCGCCGCCGGGATCACGATCTTGCTTCCAGGACCCGCCGCAGGGTGTCCAGGAAGACCTGCGGGTTCTCGGTGAGCTCGTACC
>JAICLN010000086.1 GCA_025925615.1 Actinomycetospora sp.
CGCGCCGAGGGCGGCGACGGCGTCGTCGACGATCCGCCGCGCGACCCCGTCGCCACCCTCGGCCGCGGCGAGCACGGCCGCGGCGAAGGCGGCGAAGGCGGCGGGGGAGTCCGGGTGGGAGGCGAGCATCTCGCGGGCCGGGCCCGCGAGGGCCGTCCGCGGTCCCGCCCCGTCCCGCGCCCGCAGCGCGGCGCGCAGCCCCTCCTGCCCGAGCCGGGCCCCGCTGCCCTCGTCCCCGAGCAGCAGGCCGTGGCCGTCCACCCGCCGCACCCGCCCGCCCGGCGTGACGCCGAGGGCCACCGCCCCCGTCCCGACGGAGAGGACCACCTGGCTCGACGTCCCCGCCGACGCGAACGCTCCGGCGTGCCACCCGACGACGTCGGAGGTCACGGCCACCTCATCCGGGTCGGGGCCCGCCCACCCGACCGCCAGCAGGTCGGCGAGCTCCCCGGCGGCGCCCGGGTGGGTGAGCGCTCCGGGCACGCCGGCGGTCAGGGCCCACCGCGCTGCGGGGGGATCGCCGACCGCGGCCCGTACCGCGGCGGCCACCGTCGCGGCACCGCCGTGGTCGCCGAGCCCGGCACCCGCCGTCGTCGTCCGCCGCACGTCCGCGGTGTCCGGGGCACGCCGCACCACCCGTGCCCCGGAGCGCCCGAGGTCGACGGCGACGACCGACCTCACGTGCTGCGCTCCGCACCGTCCGGGGGCGGGATGATGTCCATCTCGATCAGGTACCGGTCCCCGCGGGCGAGCGACTCGACCCGCTCGACCACCTCGCCGCTCTGGTCCCGGGAGGTGCGCACGAAGCGCAGCGCCGCCGCGCCCGGCTCCACCCCGAGCAGGTCCGCCTCGTCGCGCTCGAGCACGACGGGCGCCACGGACTGGGTGCCCGAGCGGATCCGGCGGCCGAAGCGGGTCACGAGGATCTCGTAGTAGGACGCCGCACCTTCGAGGTCCTCCCCGCGCAGGCCGGGCACCCGGTCGGCCGGGGCGTGCAGCGTCTCCAGCGTCATCGGCTCGGAGTCCGCGAGCCGGACACGGCAGACCCGCAGCACGGCCGCCCCGTCGGGCATCTCGAGGTGTGCCGCGAGCTCGGTGCCGGCGACCACGGTGTCCCACCACAGCAACCGCGACGACGGCGTGAGCCCCCGCCGCCGCATGTCGTCCCCGAAGGAGGTCGCCATGAGCGGCTGCGCGACCGCCGGACGACGCACGAACGTCCCGGCCCCGTGCCGGCGCTCGACGACGCGGCGGGCCATCAGCTCCTCGAGCGCCTTGCGGACCGTCGCGCGGGACACGCCGAAACGGGCCGACAGCTCGCGCTCGCCCGGCAACATGGCGCCTGGGCTGAGATCCGCGGCGAGCACCGCGATCTGGGCGCTCACCTCGGTCGATCTGGTGGCCCGCACCGGAGAGGTATAGACCTCTGACGAGCTGGAGTTCAAGAGGTACGGACCTGTGCGGATCGAGCGCCTCGTGGTGTCCCCACGGCACGCGTACGAGGGTCGGCCGTCCGACGGGCCGCTCCCGGTCGGGGCGTCCTCGCCGTCGTCGATCGAGCTGCGCGCCGGGTTCGGTGTCGTCGGGGACCGCTACGCCGGCCGGGCCGCCCACCGTGACGCCGCGTCGCCATCGCTGGCCCGGTGGCCGTCCCCGAGCGCGTCGGCCGATCCCGGAGTGGCCCGAGGTCTCCCCACGCTAGGCAGATGATCATGTCGAGCGCGACATCTCGACCCGTCGCGCTCGTCATGATCATCTGCGTAGTGCGGCGGTAGGTCGGCCCCGCACCGGACCGTTCGAGCCGTCCGGCGGGCCGGTCTCACCCCGCCGCGAGCAGCACCATGACGATCGCGACGACACCGCCGGCCGACCACGCGACGGTGCGGTACCAGTTGGAGCGCACCAGCCTATCGAGGACGACGTCGTCGTAGGCGACCGCGAGCCGGCGGTGGCACGGGACCGAGACGGCGGCGGTCACGGCCACCGTCGCGGCCCCGCACACCCCCGCGAGCGCGGCGAGCCAGAACGGCGCCCCGTCCGGGCGCCACACGAGCAGCACCGCGCACGTCACGCCCTGGACGGCCCAGGGTCCGCTGACCGTCCACGCCATGAGCCGGGTGTGCCGGTCGTACTGCTCGCGCCACCGGGCCCGGTCGATCCCGCGGAACCCCGGGTAGACCAGCAGCTGAACGACCCAGACCAGCCCGACGCAGAACCACACGGCGGCCAGGTGCGCGACGAGGAGACCCACGGCCCCGAGGTACCCGCGATCAGGTCAGTGATCAGGGCAGTGATCAGGTCAGCGGTGAGGCCCGCGGCGAGGCCAGCCGGGACGACAGGTCGAGCGCCGCCTCCACCGTCGCGGCCGCCAGCGCCGGCAGGACCGGCCGCACCCGCGCGGCCGGGCCGGAGACGTTGACCGCGGCCACCACGCCGCCGTGGACGTCGCGGACCGGCGCGGAGGCCCCGGCCAGCCGGCGGTCGAGCTCGCCGTCGACCACCGCCACGCCGTCGCCGACCACGCGGGCGGCGATCCCGGCGTCGAGGCCGCGGGCGCGCAGGCGCCGCGCGAGCCCTGCCCCGTCGCGGAAGGCCAGCAGCACCCGGCCGGCGGAGCTGACCACGATCGGCACGTCGGACACGTCGAACCCGGTGCGCGGCGGGGAGCCGTCGCCGGCCACGGTCAGCACCGTCGCGACGGCCTCCCCGTGCAGGCGGCAGAGGTGCGCGCCCACGCCGAGGCGGTCGGCGAGCCGGCCCAGGACCCGGCCGGCCGTGCGTACCAGGCGCGCCTCGGTGGTGCGCGCCGCGAAAGCGTAGAGCCGCCAGCCCAGCGCGTAGCGCCGGCTCTCGGGGTCGCGCTCGACGAGGCCCTCCTCGGCGAGCACGGCCAGCGCGCGCGAGACCTGGCTCTCCGTGCGGCCGGTCAGCGTGGCCAGCCGCGACACCCCGAGGCCGCACGGCTGGGCCTCGGGCGCGGCGAGCGCCGCGAGCAGGTCGACGTCGCGTCGCGAGCCCGCGCCGGCGTCCACCTGCCCACCTCACCAGGGTTCTTGCGCTCACCGCAAGACGGCCTTGTCGGCGTGGCCGGCCGAGCGTGCACTCGGGAACGTGAAGATCACCGCGATCCGGGTGAACGAGCACGAGATCGAGCTGGACCCACCGATGCACGCCGCGTGGGACCCCGATCCGCGGCGGCGCTTCGCGGCCACCGTCGTGCGCGTCGAGACCGACGAGGGCGTCGTCGGGGTCGGCTCGGGCGACACCATGGCGGGCTTCGCGTCCCACGCCCACCACTTCCTCGGCACCGACCCCCTCGCGATCGAGCCCCAGGTGCGGCGGATCGAATCGATCGCGTTCCACGGCGGGCGCTTCTGGCCGCTCGAGGTGGCGCTCTGGGACATCGTCGGGCAGGTCGCGGGGCTTCCGGTGTCGGTGCTCTTCGGCGGGGTGGCCGACCGGGTGCCGGTGTACGCCTCGTGGTGCTCGGTGCAGGAGCCGGGGCGGCGCGCGGAGGACGCCGCCGAGCTCGTCGACCGGGGCTTCCGCGCCGTCAAGATACGGGTCGATCCGCGGGACCCCGAGCCGGGCATCGCCTCGGTCGCCGCCGTCCGGGAGGCGGTGGGGCGCCGGCTCGACATCCTCGTCGACCTCAACCAGGCCTGGCGCATGCCCGGGGACACCCGCCCTGCCGTGGAGCTCGCGGACATCCGGCGGATCGTGCGCCGGCTCTCGGCCTACGCCCCGGGCTGGATCGAGGAGCCGCTGCCGTACCACGACATCGCCGGCCACCGGCTGCTGCGCGAGGACAACCCCGGCGTGCGGATCGCCTCGGGGGAGATGCTCGACGACGCCACGCAGGTGCGGGCCCTGGTCGACGCGGACGCCCTCGACGTCGTGCAGACCGACGTCGTGCTCTCCCTCGGCATGTCGCGCACCCGCCACCTCGCCGAGGACCTCGCGGCCCGGCACCGCCGGTTCACCCCGCACACCTGGTCCAACGGACTGGGGCTGCTGGCGAACCTGCACGTCGCGGCCGGGGTCGGCGCCGGCCCGTACCTCGAGTTCCCGTACGACCCGGCCGGCGGCTGGACCCCGGAGCGCCGGGACTTCCTGCTCGAGCAGCCGCTCTGGCCCGTCCCCGACGGCACGCTCGCCGTCCCCCAGGCGCCCGGGCTCGGCGCTTCGCTGGCCGCCGGGTTCGCGCTGTGAACGCCGTCGAGCCCCGCCCGGCCCCTGCGCCGGCCGTCGCCGCGTGCGCCTGCGCCGCGACCACCCCCTTCGTCCACGAGCCCGGACCCGCCGTCGACTCCGGCCCGGGCGCGCTCGCGCGTCTCGGCGACCACGTCCTGGACGTGCACGCCGACGCGCGCAGCGGCGGCGCCGTCGTCATCACCGACCGCGGCCTGCGTTCCGCCGGCATCGTCGACGAGGCCCTCGCCGTGCTCGCGGCGGTCGGCTGCCCGACCGTCGTCGTCGACGACATCCCCGGCAATCCGACCGTGCCGTCGGTCGAGGCGGGCGCGGGCATCGTCGCCGGCGCCTTCCCCGGCACACGCCCGGTGATCGTGGCCCTCGGCGGGGGCTCCGCGCTCGACGCCGCCAAGGGCATCGCGCGGCTGGCCGCCGACCCGTCCGGTCCCGGACTGCCGCTGGTCGCGATCCCGACGACGGCGGGTACGGGCGCCGAGACGAACGGGTTCGGCGTCCTGGAGGACCCGGTCCGGCGGTGCAAGGTCTACTGCGGGGACGCGAGCACGACGCCCCGTGTCGCCGTCCTCGACCCGCTGCTCACCCACGGGCTGCCGGCGGGCCCGACCGCGGCGACCGGTGTCGACGCGCTGGTCCACGCCGTGGAGTCGCTGGTCAGCCGGGGCCGGAGCCCGATCTCGGAGGCGTTCGCGGCGGAGGCCCTGCGCCGGGTGTGGCGCTGGCTGCCGGTCGCGGTGTCCGACGGCGCCGACGCGCCCGCACGCGCCGAGATGCTCGTCGGCGCCCACCTCGCCGGGCAGGCGCTGAGCCGCAGCGGTCTCGGCCTCGTCCACGCCCTCGGCCACGCGCTGACCGCCCACCACGGCGTCGTGCACGGCCGGGCGCTGGGGATGGTGCTGCCCGAGGTCCTGGCGTGGTCGCTCGAGGAGAGCACGGGCGGTCCCGACGTCACCGCCTGGGCGCGGGTCGCGGAGACCCTCGGCGTGCCGGTGGCCTCGGTGCCCGAGGCGCTCACCGACTGGTGCGAGGCGGTCGGCGTGACGACGGCCATCGACGGTGGCACCCTCGGCGTCGGGAGCGCGGAGGTCGACGCGCTCGCGACCACCGCGGCCGCCGACCCGGTCGGGCGCAACGCCCCGCGGGCCGCGGACCGGGGTGCCCTCGCGACCCTGCTGAGCCGCTCGCTGCGCTGAGCCTCCGCCGCGCACCCTGTCGTCACGGTACGCAGTCACGGAGACGAACCCCGACGTCGGCCGTCTGGATGACCCCACCGCGTCGTTGCTCGTCGTGACTGCCGATCCCACAGAACCGCGGTTTTGTGGAGATGCAACAGAACCGGGCGGTACCTCCTCGCTTCCGGCGTAGCAGCCGAGCGAACCGCGTCCCTACCGTCGAGTGTGTGATCGCACGGGTACCGGCCCCCGCCGCGCGGGCATCCCGGGAGAAGACCGAGCGCCGAGATCCCGCGCGCCGTCCCGCCCGTGCCACCCACGCCGCGATGACGCCGTCGGTCCCGAGGACCAGCCCTCACCTGCGTGTCGACCGCCGCAGCCGACCGACCCTCCAACCTCCACCACCACCGCTTCCCCGGCGTTCCAGGAGGACCGCATGACGATCACTTTCCCGCACCGTCCGAACGCGACGCTCGCGAACACCGACGTCGTCCCCGAGCACGTCACCCGCATCAACGAGGCGAAGACGCCCACCGGCCCCGGTCGGGCCGGCGCGAGCACCGCCCACATCACGCCCTCCACGGCGCACCTGAGCGTCGAGGACGTCGAGCGCATCGGCGCCGAGCTCGAGGCCATCCGCGACCAGGTCATGTCCTCGCTCGGCGCGGACGACGCGCGCTACATCCGCCGCGTCATCACGGCCCAGCGCGGCCTGGACATCGCCGGCCGCGCGCTGCTGCTCGGCGCGCTCTTCCCGCCGGCCTTCGTCGCCGGCACCGCCTCGCTCGCCGTCGCCAAGATCCTCGAGAACATGGAGATCGGGCACAACGTCCTGCACGGCCAGTGGGACTGGATGCGTGACCCGGAGATCCACTCGACGACCTGGGAGTGGGACCACGTCTCCACGGCCGCGAGCTGGCAGCAGACGCACAACTACCTGCACCACACCTACACCAACGTGCACGGCAAGGACCGGGACATCGGCTACAACGTCCTGCGGGTCGATCCCGACCAGCCGTGGCACCCGCAGTACCTGTTCCAGACCGTCACGAACCTGGGTCTCGCGCTCATCTTCGAGTGGGGGATCGCCGCGTTCGACCTGGAGCTCGACGACATCCAGAACGGCAAGGCGACCTGGGCCGACAAGATGCCCGAGATCAAGAAAATGGTGCGCAAGGCCGGCAAGCAGGCCCTCAAGGACTACGTGGTCTTCCCGGCGCTGTCGGGTCCCTCGTTCGTCCCGGCCGCTCTCGGCGGGCTGCTCGCCAACACGATCCGTAACGTGTGGTCGCACGCGGTGATCTTCTGCGGGCACTTCCCGGTCGAGGTGGAGACCTTCGACGAGGAGCGCCTCGAGAACGAGTCGCAGGCCGAGTGGTACGTCCGCCAGATGCTCGGCTCGGCCAACATCGAGGGCTCGCCGCTGCTGCACCTGATGACCGGCAACCTCTCGCACCAGATCGAGCACCACCTCTTCCCGGACATGCCGTCCAACCACTACGCGCGGATCGCCCCCCAGGTCCGCGACCTCTGCCGTCGATACGGCCTGCCGTACCACGCGGGCCCGATGTGGAAGCAGTACGGCGGCGTGCTGTGGAAGATCGCGCGGCTCTCGTTCCCCGGCGGGCACGGGGCGGTCGAGAAGCGCCGCCGTCGTTCTCTGCCCACCGGCCGCGGTGCCGTGGCGACGCTGCGCCGCCTGCGTGATCGGGCTACTCCGCTCGCCGCCTGACCGTCGCTCTCGTCCTGCTCCGGCGCCCGGGGATGCAATGATCCGGGGGTGGTCGAGGGACGCAGATGGCGGGAGGAGCGGGAGCGGTTCGTGGACAGTGACCAGGAGGTCCTCGGACCCCTCGCCGAGGAGTTCGTGTCGCTGGGCGAGGCGCTGTCGGTCACCGAGGGCGGCCTCGGGGTCGGCGAGGTGCTCGAACGCGTCGTGCGTGCCGCCCGAGCGGTGGCCGGCGCGGACGTCATCTCCGTGACGTGGCGGAACGACGGGGAGTTCACGACGCCGGTCGAGACCGACCCGATCGCGAGCAAGGCCGACGCGGTGCAGTACGAGCACCGGGAGGGCCCCTGCGTCGAGGCCACCCTCGACGAGGGGCTCGGGTACGCGGCCTCGTCGGACCTCCGCCACGACACCCGCTGGACCCGGTTCGGCCCGGCGGCCGCGGACCTCGGGCTGCACGCCGTCTTCGCGACCGGCATGTTCCCCCGCGACGCCGGCGCGCGGATGGGTGCGCTGAACTACTACTCGCGCACCCCGGGCGGGCTCGACCACGTCGACAAGGACGTCGCCCTCGTGTTCGCCACGCACGCGGCCGTCGCCCTGCGCGGCGCCCAGGTGATGGAGGCGGCCGAGCTGCGCGCCACCCAGCTCACCGAGGCGGTCCGCTCCCGCGACGTCATCGGGCAGGCCAAGGGCATCCTGATGGAGCGTCGCGGACTGAGCGCCGACGGCGCCTTCGACACGCTTCGGCGGACCTCGCAGGACCTCAACGTCAAGCTGCGCGACCTGGCCCAGACGCTGGCGGAGCGTCGCGCCGAGCTGTGAGCTGGGTCACGATTCACGACTGACCACGGTGGAGATCCCCATCACAACCTCCCGTCGAGACCGAGCGGGCTCGCCCCCGGCCGTGTTGCTCGCGGAGGTGCGCCATGACGACGTCCATCCGTCCCGCCGGCGGGGTCCGCCCCACCGCGCCGTCCCGCCGCGGCACCGCGGACCAGCGCCGACGGCAGGCCCGCGTCGCCGCCGTCCGCCGGGCCCGTGAGCACCCGGAGGCCGGCGCGGGCATCGGGCTCTGCCGGTACGACGACGGGTGCGTGGCGCTGGCGGCCGTCGGCGCCGGCGGTCCCGCCCAGGTGCGGGCGCTGCGCTCGCTGCGGGCGCACCTCGCCCGGGAGGCGTGGGCCGAGCTGGTCGTCGACCTGTCCGCGCTGGACGGCGACTGCGGGCCCGCGCTCGTGCGCGTGCTCGGACAGCTGCGCGTGCAGCGGCTCAGCGCCGGGGCCCGCGTCGAGGTCCACGGCGCCCCGCCCGCGCTGATCGCCGAGCTCGGCGCCCGCCCCGCGACCGCGTACACGGTGCACGACGAGCCCCCGGCGCGGCCCCTGAGGCCGTGACGCGACCGGGTCAGCCCTCGACGGCGGGCTCGGCGAACGGCGCGCCGAACCGCAGCGCCAGCGCCACCTCGAGGCGGGCCACCGGGTCGTCGAGGGCACCCGCGAAGGACTCCTTCAGCCGGGCCAGCCGATAGCGCACCGTCTGCGGGTGCACGTGCAGTTGGCCCGCTGTCTCGGCGATGTCGCCGTGCGCGTCGAGCCAGGCCCGCAGCGTCGTCACCGCGCGGTCCCGGGCGGAGGAGGTCATCCGGCGCAGCGGCTCGAGGCGCTGCGCGACCAGGTCTGCGGTCACCGAGACGTCGGCGTGCAGCAGGAGCGCGAGCAGGTGGTCGTCGGCGCGGACCAGGCACGACGGCGGGCGGGCCCCGCGCGGCCGGGTCTCGCGGAGGCGGTCGTCCGCGGCGTCCGGGCGGATCTCCCCGGCGGCCACCAACGGCCACGCGGCGCGGGCCCGCTCCACGGTGCGGGCGACCTGCTCCGGCGGCACCGTCGGGCCGACCACGGCGGAGATGCCCGCGGTGGCCTCGAGCAGCGCGTCCGCGCGGCCCGGCCCGTCGGGGTCGGGCACGACGAGCACCCCGAGGCCGTCGACCCGTGAGCCGAGGATGTCGGCGGGCAGACGCCGGAAGACCGCCTGCACGGCGTCCTCCTCGCAGATCACCACCGCGAGCGAGCGGGGTAGCGCCCACTCGGCCTCCCGGACGAGCCGCTCCAGCTCGGGACCCTCGGGCGAGGGGATGCGCAGCAGCGCGGTCACGAGCGTGTGCCGCCGGGCCTGACGGCGGGCTCTGCTCGTGCGCGTAGCCCGCGACCGACGCGGCCGCGAGCTGCTCGGTGTACTCGAAGAGCGCCTCGGCGAGCCGGAAGATGCCGTCCGGTCCGAGCCCGTAGGCGTCGCTGCCCGCCGAGATGCGCCGCCACATGACCCGCGAGCCGACCCGGTAGGCGCTCTGCAGGGCGTCCATCGTGCGGCCGTGGCGGTGCTCGACCCGCCCGAGCTCGAAGTACACGCGGGTGTCGGGCAGCTCGTCGTCGGTGCCGAGCAGCTGCAGGAACTGCTCCAGGGCCACCGACACGCCCTGGCGGATGTTCTGGCCGAACACCCCGTCCATCGACAGCGCGTACTCGGCGACCTCGCCGCGCACCTGCTCGATGATGTCGTCCCCGGTGTCGATGACGACCGAGCGCATCCGGTCGGCGGCCTCGGCCGGCACGTCGGCCCAGGGGTGGCGGCGTGGTCGGGGTGGCTCGACGGCGCGCAGGGGCGGCGGGCCCTCGCCCGCGCACCCCGAAGCAGCCGCTTCGGCCCTCGCTCCGTCCACCACGACCCTCATTGTGGCCCACTCGGGCGCTCCGGTGGGGTCGACGGCGATCCGCGCCACGCACGGCGGGTCGATCGGCGCGGGTCGCGCGTGGCGCGCAGGATCCGGGCACAGTCCCCGCACAGCGGGCGAGGGCACCCTGACCAGGGATCCCGGCGTGGTGTTCGGCGTCCCGGGCGAGCGCGGAGGTGGGCGGACGTGGGGGGAGGACCCGAGCCGGTGGGGGTCCGTCGCGTGCCGTGGACCCCGACGCTCGCCGCGCTGACCACGGGTGGCGGGGCCGCTCTCGTCGCCGCGGCCGGCTTCCGACCGCTGACCCGCCGCTGGCCCGAGGCGATCGCGGTGTCGCTGCTGGCGGCGTTCGCGACCGAGCTGCCGCGCCCGACGGCCGCGCTGACCGCCGGGGTGGCGGCGTACTCCGCACGGGGCGGTGCGGCGCGGACGGTCGCGGGCCGCGTCGGGCTCGGGCTCGCCGGGGCCGCCGTCGTCGCGATGCTGACCCTGGACCACCGGGCCCGCGCCACCGGCCAGGTCCTCTCCGAGGCCCTCGCGGACGCCCTCGGCCCGCGCGCCCCCGTCCCCGAGGCGCCCGCGTGGCTCTCCCCGCGTGCGATCACCGCACCCCGACGATTCCGTGCCGCCGGCGCTCGCGACGTCGCCTACGGCCCGCACGGCCGGGAGAACCTCCTCGACGTGTGGCGCCACC
This sequence comes from Actinomycetospora sp., assembly GCA_025925615.1. Classification (GTDB taxonomy): domain Bacteria; phylum Actinomycetota; class Actinomycetes; order Mycobacteriales; family Pseudonocardiaceae; genus Actinomycetospora. The sequence goes on from JAICLN010000086.1 coordinate 10,539, forward strand.
CCGACCTCCCCGTCGGCGTCCGCGCCCCCGTCCTGGTCGAGTTCCACGGCGGCGCCTGGTCGTCCGGGCAGAAGGAGAGCGAGGCCAACCCGCTCATGACCCACCTCGCCGAGCGCGGGTGGGTCTGCGTGACCGCGAACTACCGGCTCGGTCCGACCGCCCGCTGGCCCGCGATGATCGACGACGTCCGGGCGGCCCTGCGCTGGGTCCACGCCCACATCGCCGACCACGGTGGTGACCCGGGGTTCGTCGCGGTCACCGGTGGCTCGGCCGGCGCGCACCTGGCCGCGCTCGCCGCGCTGACGGGCGAGGCCGACACCCGGGTCGACGCCGCGGTCACCCTCTACGGCATCTACGACCTCACCGAGGACGACGGCAGCGGCACCCTCGACCTGCTGCTCGCCGAGACGATGATGCCCGGCCCGCTGACCCACGACGCGGCGTCCTGGACCGAGGCCTCACCCGCGCACCGCGTCCACCCCGAGGCGCCACCGTTCTTCGTGCTCCACGGCACGGGCGACGCGATCGTCGTCCCGGAGCAGAGCCGGGCCTTCGTGCGGGCGCTGCGCGCGGTGTCGCGCCGTCCGGTGGCCTATGCCGAGCTCCCGCACGCCCAGCACGGGTTCGACGTCCTCCCCACCCCGCGGACGCTGCTCGTGGTGCGGGCGGTGGAGGCGTTCCTCGTCGCCGCGCTCGGGCGCCGGCCGGTCCGGCCCTGAGCGTCTGACGGCTCGCCGTCATCACCGGGCACCTGGCGGGGTCAGCGGCCCTGCCGAGCTCCGCTGAGGGCCCGATGATCACGGGCGTTGCCTGAGCCCACCTCGCGCCGCATGATCAACGGGACGCAGTGGTCGGCGGGTGGCGCTCACCGCAGCCATGAGGTCCCGGTGATCATGCGACGGGCGCGGACGACCATGATCGACGGGCCCTCCGCGGGGTCGCCGGCCCCCGGACACCCCGCTGAGGGCCGGATGACCACGGGACACATCCCGGCACGGCCCCCGAAGCCGGTCGCCGCCGGTCGATAGGCTGGTACGGGCGGGGGAGGCCCCCCGCCGCCAGACCACCTTTCCCAGGAGTACGCGCCGTGTCCTCGCTCACCGCCCCCGCGCCCGCCGCCACCGTCCGGGTCGGCGC
>JAICLN010000194.1 GCA_025925615.1 Actinomycetospora sp.
CGAGCCGGTCCCGGCCGAGGGCGAGGTGCTGATCGACGTCGCGGCCGCCGGGGTCAACTTCCCCGACCTGCTGCTCACCCAGGGCCGCTACCAGTACCGGCCCGAGCCGCCCTTCGTGCTCGGCGGGGAGCCGGCCGGCACGGTGCGCGAGGCGCCGTCCGACTCCGGCTTCGCGCCGGGCGACCGCGTCGCGGCCATGAGCACGGTCGGCGCGTTCGCCGAGGTCGTGTCGGTCCCGGCGCAGAACGTCTTCCCCCTGCCCGACACGGTGTCCTTCGCCGGCGGGGCCTGCCTGCCGATGAACTACCTGACGATGTCGTTCGCGCTCGGCCGCCGGGGCGACCTCCGCTCCGGGGAGACCGTGCTGGTGCACGGCGCGGCCGGCGGGATCGGCACGGCCACCATCCAGCTCGCGGTGGCCCTCGGCGCCCGCGTCATCGGCGTGGTCTCGACGCCGGAGAAGGCCGAGTTCGTGCGGTCGCTCGGGGCGAGCGACGCGGTGCTCGCCGACGGGTTCAAGGACGCCGTGACCGAGGCGACCGGCGGGAAGGGCGTCGACATGGTCGTCGACCCCGTCGGGGGTGACCGCTTCACCGACTCGCTGCGCTGCCTGGCCCCGCTGGGCCGGCTGCTCGTCCTCGGCTTCACCGCGGGCGACATCCCGACGGTGAAGGTGAACCGGCTGCTGCTGAACAACATCGACGTGCGCGGGGTCGGCTGGGGCGCGTACGCGATCCCGCGGCCGGGGGCGCAGCGCGCCGAGTGGGATGCCCTCGTGCCGCTGCTCTCCTCCGGTGCCATCGACCCGCCGATCGCCGGGCGGTTCCCGCTCGCGCGGGCCCACGAGGCGGTGGCCGCGCTGGGAGAGCGGGGTGTCCTCGGGAAGTTCGTGGTGGAGCCGGCGGGCGGTGCCTGAGGAGGGGCCCGACGAGGAGGGGACAGGCGAGGAGGGGACCGGCGCGGAGGGCGCCGCGCGGCGCGCGGTCGTCCGGCAGGGCCTCTCGGTGGCGCTGGCCACCGGGCTCTACGGGGTCAGCTTCGGCGCGCTGGCGGTGACCAGCGGGCTGACGGTCCTCCAGAGCTGCGTGCTCTCCCTGCTGCTCTTCAGCGGCGGCTCGCAGTTCGCGCTGATCGGCATCCTCGGCGGGGGCGGCACGGTGGGCGCGGCCGTCGCCGCGGCCTCGCTGCTCGGCCTGCGCAACGCGCTCTACGGCCTACAGCTGACGTCGACGATGCAGCCGGCGGGGTGGCGCCGCTTCGTCCTGGCGCAGGTGACGATCGACGAGTCCACGGCGGTCGCGGTGGCGCAGACGACGCCGCCGCGGCGACGACTCGGGTTCTGGGTGACCGGGCTCGGCGTCTACGTCGGCTGGAATGTCATGACGCTCGCCGGCGCCCTGGCCGGGGACGCGCTGGGCGACCCGAAGCGGTTCGGGCTCGACGCGGCCGCCTCCGCCGCCTTCGTCGCGCTGCTGTGGCCCCGGATGCGGGCCCGCCAACCGGTGGCGATCGCCGTCGTCGGCGCGGTCGTCACCACCGCGCTGGTCCCGGTGATCCCGCAGGGGCTGCCGGTGCTGGCCGCTGCCTTCGTCGGGGCGCTCGTCGCGTGGTTCTGGCCCCGGCGCCCCGGGGAGGTCGAGTGAGCGGGTGGATCGCGGTCCTGACGGCGTCGGTGATCGCCTACGCGTTCAAGGTCGGCGGCTACACCGTGCCGCCGTCGTTCCTGGCGCGACCGCGGATCGTCGCGGTCACCGAGATGTTGCCCGCCGCGCTGCTGGCCTCGCTGATCGTGCTGCAGACCTTCGCGACGGGGCCGCACCTGACCCTCGACGCGCGGGCGGCCGGGCTCGCCGTGGCGGTGGTCGCGCTGCTGGTCCGCGCCCCGTTCATCGTCGTGGTGATCGCCGCCGCGGTGACCGCGGCCGGGCTCCGGGCGCTGGGGTGGGCGTGATGTCAGTCCTGGGCGTCGCGCAGCGCGAGGACGACGCGCATGACCCGTTCGACGGCGGCCTCGAAGACCCCGCCGCGGAGCTCACCCCGGTCGGCCAGATTGGCGGCCGCGAACTCGAGCATCCGGTCCGGCCCGACCCGGCGCACCAGCAGCGCCGCGGTCTCCTCCAAATCGAGGCCCGGGTGGTCCAACCGCGTCAGCGCGAACTCGACGATCAGCTCCTCGTCCGGCACGGCCACCTCCCTCGGGACCCGAGAGTAGTCCGCCACGGGGGGCGTCGGGTCGAGATCGCCGCAACACTGGGGTCGTGACGCCCGAGCTGACCGACGGCGTGGTCGTCCTGGCGGCCCTGACCGTGGCGGACGTGCCGGCCCTGGTGGCGGGCGAGGACGCCGAGCTCGTCGCCCGGCTCGCGGGCGGCCCGTCGACCCCCGAGACGGCACGGCGCTACATCGAGGTGTGCGCCTCGGACTGGCGGGGGGACTGGTACCGGCCCGGGGCCGGGCTGTCCTGGGGCATCCGGGACGCGGCGACGGGCGACCTGGCCGGGACGGCCGAGGTCCAGCTGCGGTTCTCCGAGCTCGAGGTCGGGGCCGCGAACCTGTCCTACGGCGTCTTCCCCCACTGGCGCGGCCGCCGCTATGCGGCCCGGGCGGTCGAGCTGATGTGTGAGTTCCTGACGACGTCGACGGCGGCCTCGAGCGCGGTCCTGCGGATCGACCGCGACAACGCCGCCTCGCTGCGGGTCGCGCAGCACTGCGGCTTCCTCCCGAGCCAGCAGCTGGCTCCGCGCGGCGCGTCGATGCGCTGGTTCTCGCGGGCGCTGTGAGGTGGGGGTGGGGTTCACCCCACCCGGCGAGGAGGGTGATCGCCCGGGGATCGGGGGGTCTGCTCGATCGAGGACCGCGCGGGTTCCGAGCAGGCTGGGCCCATGCTCAGCACGCAGGAGACGGTCATCACGACCTCCGCCGGCCCCTCGGCCTGCCTGATGCCGCTGCCGCGGCTCGTGCGCCCGGTCCGGCCGGCCCGCCCCGCGGCTCCCGCGGTCCGGCCGGCCCGCCCGGCAAGGCCGGTCGCCCGCGCGGACCGGTCCGCCGACTTCTACCGCGAGCGTGCCTCGCAGTGGGGCGAGCTCCGCGCGACCGCGTTCGAAGCGATCTCCTCGCGGGCGGCCTACGACCTGCGGGCCCGCATCGCGACGGTGATGACGGAGGCCCAGGACCACGTCGAGGACACCGACCCCGGCCGCACCGGGGCCGAGCTGAAGGCGTGGCTGGACGCGCGCCTCGTCACCGAGCTCCACGGCACCCGGCACGGCACCGTCGCCGCGGTCCGCGCGTTCTCCGCCCGCGCCGCGGCGCACTTCGCCCTCCCCGGCACCGTGCCCGTCGACCCGGGGCCCGGCCGTGTCACCAGCGACTTCGACACCGCCCGGCTCGCGGTCAACAAGAAGAAGAACAGCACGCTGAGCACCTCGATCAACATCGGGATGCGGGCCTACATGGGCTTCATGATCTTCTTCGTGCTCACCCAGGTGATGGCGCTCGCGGTCCCGGCCTGGATCGGCCTGCTGCCGGTCCTGCTGCTCGGCGGCGTGGCCCTGTTCGAGGAGCACCGCAAGCGCGTCGAGCAGCGCCAGTACCAGGCCTCGGAGGCCGTGGCCCAGCACATCGGCGAGTTCGCCGACCGCGCCTCCCGCGAGATGGAGGAGCTGCTGCGCGACCTCGACCTCGGCGTCGACACCGCCTACCGCAGCCGCGTCGAGCCCCTCATGGCCGCCGTCTAGGAGGGACGCCGAGGGGGCTACGGCACCGGCGCCCCGTCGTGCGCCGTCACGTCGTTGAACGCGAGCAGCCGGGGCACCGAGCCGGTGGTGTCGATCCGGCAGACGGCGGCGTCGGCCACCCACATCCGCCAGGCCACCTCGTCGCCGACGCCCAGTGCCCAGGCGATCGCGGCCTTGATGGGGGAGACGTGGGTGACGACCACGACGTCGCCGGCGGCCGCGGCGCCGGAGAGGTCCCGGCACGCGGCGCGGACCCGGGCGCCGACCGCCGCGAGCGACTCGCCGCCCGCGGGGACGTGGGCCGGGTCGTCCTGCCAGGTGCGCCAGCCCTCGGCGTCGAGGTCGGAGGCGGGGTGGCCGTCGAGGTCGCCGTAGTCCATCTCGACCCACCGCTCGTCGACGTCCACGGTGGCGCCGGACGCCGCGGCGATCACCGCGGCGGTCTGCCGGGCCCGGACGAGGGGGCTGCTGATCACCCGCGCGGTGGGCGGGAGCGCCCGGGCGAGGGCGTCGGCCTGCTCGTGCCCGCCGTCGCACAGTGGGGGGTCCGCGCGTCCGAGCAGGAGCCCGCGGCGGTTGGCGCTCGTCTGACCGTGGCGGACGAGGATGAGCACACGGCTCACGCTACGGACGGGTGGCGTGCCCGAAATGTGAACCGGGGCGAGTTCGGCGAGGCGGGGGTGCGTCGTTGGACCGTCCGGCCCAGGACGAGCACCGCCAGACCGGGCAGCGTCGAGACGAGCGCGAGGACCCCGAACGCCACCGCCGTGGCGAGACCGGCCTCGGCCCCCAGCCCGGCCACCCCGAACGCGACCGACGTGGTCGCCTCGCGGGGGCCCCAGCCGCCGACGTTGAGCGGCAGCCCCATGGAGAGCAGCGAGAGCAGCAGCAGCGGCGCGAGGGTCCCCGGGGAGGTGTGCACCCCGACCGCAACGGCGGCCACCGCCAGCAGCGCCACGTGGCCCGCCATCGCGATCACCGACAGGCCCAGCACGGCCGGCCCGGTGCGGGCGGTGAACAGGCCGTGGCGGACCCCGTCGAGCAGACCCGTCAGCGCGCGGCGGACCCGCGGGATGCCGGCCAGGCCCAGGAGCACCGCCGCCACCACCACGACCGCACCGGCCAGCGCGGGGGCGGAGCCGCCGAGACCCGCGAGCAGGGCCCGCACCGGCCCGGGCAGCGCGATCAGCACCACCAGCGAGACCACCACGACGACGACCTGCCCGGCCACCCGCTCGAGCACGACCGCGCGGACGCCCCGGGCGAGGTCGCCGCTGCGCCGGCCGTGGTCGACCGCGCGGTGCACATCGCCGAGCACGCCCGCCGGGAGCACCGAGTTGAGGAACTGGGCGCGGTAGCAGTCGCCGACCGCGCCGGTCAGCCCGATCCGCAGGCCGAGTCCCCGGGCGACCACGCACCAGCGGGCCGCCGACGCCGCCGTCGTGACCGCTCCCAGCCCGAGCGCGGCGGCCACCGCCGCCGGCGAGACCGCCCGCAGCCCGTCGAGGACCGCCCCGGTCCCCAGGTGGACCACCGCGGCGACGACGACGGCCACCCCGATCAGGACCTTGGCCAGCTTCATCTCCTCGCCCAGCCTCACCGGGCGCCCTGGCCGACGGGGCGCGCGAGGAGGTCGGTGTGCCCGACCTCGGCCCGCAGCAGTCCGAGCGCGAGCCCCTCGAGCCGGCGTTCCAGGTAGCGCGGTGCGTGTGGCACGAGGAACGGATCCTGCTCGCAGGCCGCGTCCAGGCGCCCGCGCAGCCATTCCTCGATGAGGGCGGCGTCCCCGACGTCGAGCCGCCACGGGCTCTCGCGCCGCTGGATCGTCCAGCCCCGGCGGGCGAAGGCGTCCGCGGCGGCGCCCGCCGCGTCCGGGCCGAGCCGACCCTCGCGACGCTGGTGGGCGTCGAAGGCGGCGCCGACCTCGGCGTCGAGCGCGTCGGCGGGATCGAGCACGACGTCGCCGGACACCGACAGCGTCAGCAGCGCCGCGGCGCCCGCCTCGACACACAGGTCCGCCAGGTGCTCGACGTCGGGGGCGCGGAGCAGGTCGAGCAGCGCGGAGCAGACGACGACGTCGGTGCCCTCGAGGTCGGCGAGATCGGTGAGGTCCCCGACGACGGCCCGGGTGCTCGTGATGGCGTCGGGCTGCGGTGTCGCGGCGGCACGCTGCGGCAGGTCGGCGTCGCGGTCGTGGAGGAACCACCGCTGCGGGCGGCGCAGGCGCGGCGCGAGCCAGCGGCCCATCGAGCCGGTGCCGCAGCCGAGGTCCCGGACGACGAGGGCTCCGGTCCCCGCCGTGGCGTCGAGGTGCGAGGCGAGGTGCGCGTCGAGGTGCGCGGCGAGCTCACCGGAGCGGGCCGCGTGGTCGGCCGGCTCGCGCAGGGCCAGCCAGTCCGGGGTGCAGACCGGGGAGCCGGGCTCGCTCAGCCGTGCCGCCCAGGGGGCAGCAGCGCCCGGGAGACCAGTTCGGAGGGGGATGACCACGACCTCAGCGTGCCTCGCCGCCCGAGCGCTGAGAGTCTCCACCCGGAACGCAGCACGGGGTCCGCCAGCCAGCGCTGTAAGGCTGCGGCGAGCGCGGGAACGTTCTCAGGAGGTACCCAGCTCCCGGCCGTCGGGCCGCCGGATTCCATCGCCTCGCCGACGCCGCCGACGCGGCTCGCCACGACCGGCACACCCCGCGCCAGCGCCTCCGCCACGACCATCCCGAACGTCTCGGCCCGCGAGGGCAGCACGAGCAGGTCGGTGGCGGCCCACGCCGCGTCGAGCGCCCGGCCGGTCAGGGGGCCGGGGACGATGATCCGGCCGCTGAGCCCGTGGCGCGCGATCGCGGCGCGGAGCCCGACGACGAAGCCCGGGTCGCGCCGCGTCGGGCCCGCCAGCACCGCGGTCCACGGTCGGTCCGCGACCCGGGCCAGGGCCGCGACGAGCACGTCCTGGCCCTTGGTCGGGGTGAGCGCCCCGAGGCAGAGCAGCCGCGGCGGGGTGCCCGTGACGGCCGAGCCGGGGGAGACCGGCGCCGGGTCGACCCCCGGCGCCGCGACGTGCACCCGCGCCGGGTCGAGCCCGTGCCGCGCGAGCACCCGGTCCGCGGTCCACCGGCTCGTCGTCACCACCGCGGCCGCACACTCCAGTGCCGCCCGTTCGCGCCGGGCCCGGTCCCGGGCGAGTGCGGGGACGAGCCCGACCTCGTCGGCCAGCGGCAGGTGCACGAGGACCACGAGCCGCAGCCGCTCGGCGTGCGGGACCAGCGCCTCCGGCACCCCGCAGACGACGAGGCCGTCCAGCAGCACCGCCCCGGCGTCGGGAACCCGGTGCAGGACCCCCGCCACCGCCGACGCCTCACCGTCGGGCCAGGACCCCGGGAGGTGGTGCTCGACGACGTCGAGGCCCTGTGCCGTCAGCCCGGCCAGGACCCGCCGGTCGTAGACGTTGCCGCCGCTGGGGACGGTGTCGACGTCCCCGGGCAGGACGGCGTGCACGGTCGGGACCGGGAGCCTCACAGCGCCCGTTCGTACCCCGCCCGCGCGACGTGCGACTCGTGCAGCTCCACCGCGATCGCGGCGATCCCGCGGGCGCCCTCGCCGAGGTCGCCGGCGTGGATGCGGGCGGCCAGCCGGTCGGCGATCACCTGCGCGAGGAACTCCGTCGTGGTGTTGACGCCGGCGAAGGCGGGCTCGTCGTCGAGGTTGCGGTAGCGCAGGTCGTCGAGGACGGCACCCAGCGAGGTCGTCGCCAGGCCGATGTCGACGACGATGTGGTCGGCGTCCAGCTCGGGCCTGCGGAACGTCGCGTCGACGACGAAGGTGGCGCCGTGCAGCGCCTGGGCCGGCCCGAACACCGCGCCGCGGAAGCTGTGGGCCACCATCACGTGGTCGCGGACGGTCACCGAGAACATGACGGCCTCCTCCTTCAGTAGTCCACGCGTACGGCCAGGCCCCCGAGAGAGCCGGCGGCAGCCCCGACCGCGAGCCGGGCCATCGTCTCCGGCAACCGCCCGAACGGGACCGCCTCGGTGATCAGCGCCTCGAAGCGGTCGTCGGCGAGCAGGCGCAGCGCGAGCGCCATCCGGTCGGCGTAGGTCCACCGCGCCTGCCGCGACGGGGACACCCGCCCGACCTGGCTGGCGCGGATCGCGAGTCGACCGGAGTGGAAGCCCTCGCCGAGCGGGACGCAGGGGGTGCGGTCGCCGTACCAGGACAGCTCGACGACCTCGCCCTCGACGCCGAGCAGCTCCAGCGACCGCGCGAGGCC
>JAICLN010000123.1 GCA_025925615.1 Actinomycetospora sp.
CGCCGCGGCGTCGTCGGCGGCGGCTACCTGCTGCGCCGCGCCACCGCGCGCCCCCGGATCACGATCGCCGCCATGGGCGCCACCGTGCCCGCCGCCCTGGCCGCCGCCGACCGGCTCGACACCCTCGGCGTCCCCGCCGACGTCGTCGTCATCACCAGCGCCGACCTGTGCTTCCGCGCCACCCAAGGCCAGGACGGCGGCGACCGGCGCGTCCTCGACGCCGCGTTCCCCGCCGACCGCGCCGCCGCGCTGGTCACCGTCCTCGACGGCCACCCCCACACCCTCGCGTTCCTCGCCGGCATCCACCGCGCCCCCGCCCGCCACCTCGGCGTCACCACCTTCGGGCAGTCCTCCGACCTCGCCAGCGCCTACACCATCCACGGCATCGACACCGACAGCATCATCACCGCAGCCCTCGACAGCGCCGAAAGCACCTGACCCGACGGGCGCGGCGGCGCGCGTCCTCATCCCCGGCGAGTGAGCCGGGAAGTCACCCGGAACGGACGAGACCCGCAGGCCGCCGGCGTGGCAGGTTCTGGGGGTGGCCCGAGAAGCGCCGGGCGGTGGGTTCGCCCTCCCGCCGTGGGGAAAGGTGGCGGCCTCGGTCGGGCGGGCGGTGCTCAGCGTGGTGGCGCTGGGCACGCTGTACGCGCTGCTCCCGCTCGAGGCCGCCCCGATCGCCGTGGGGATCACCCTGCTGGCCGTCGGCCTGCTGGGCCTCGGAGCGCTGATCGTGTGGCAGTTCGTGGCCGTCGGGAGCGCCGAGCACCCCGGGCTCCGGGCCGCGGAGGCCCTCGCCGTCGCGATCACGCTGTTCGTCGTGCTCTTCGCCGCGACCTACCTGCGCTGGTCGGAGGACGCCCCCGGCGCGTTCTCGGAACACCTGACCCGCACCGACGCGGTGTACTTCACGGTGACCACGTTCGCGACGGTCGGGTTCGGGGACGTCACGGCCATCTCCCCCGGCGCCCGTCTCCTCGTCACCGGGCAGATGGTGGCCGACCTGCTGCTGCTCGGCCTCGTGGTCAACGCCATGCTCAGTACGGCTCGTCGGGCTCGCGCGGCCCGCGATCGCTGACGGGCTCCCCCTCGGGGTCCGTCCGCTCCGGGTGCACCACCACGGTGTGCACCGTCGAGGCGGCGGCCGCCGCGTAATCGCCGATGTCCGGACGCGGGGGACGGCGTCCGGCCCGGACGACGAGCGCGATGCCGCTCGCGCTGAACAGGGTGAGGGCGAGGCACGCGGCGGCGAAGCCCGCGGCCAGCGCCGGTCCGGCGGCCACCCCCTCGGCCTGCCGGGCCGCCGTGACGTTGCCGTAGATGCCCGCCGCGACGGCGGTCATCACCGCACCCCCGACATACCGGGCCATGTTCGAGATGCCGGACGCGGCACCCACCTGGTCCGGCGTGACGCACGCGGTCGCGATGGCCGAGGACGGGCCGTTGGACAGTCCCAGCCCGAGCGCGATCCCGAGCAGGGGCAGCAGGAACGCGCCGAAGCCCCACGAGGCCTGCACCGCGACGAGCACGGCGAAGGACGCGGTGAGGACGACGAAGCCGACGAGGATCACCCGGCGCGTGCCGTACCGGTGGGTGAGCGGGGTGATCGCCGGGGCGACGAGGACCACGACGGCGGCCACCGGCAGCGTCGCGAGGCCGGCGACGAGGCTGGACATCCCCAGCGTTGCGGGATCCTGGAAGTAGAGGCTGACGAGCAGGCTGATCGCGGCGATCGCGCCGGCGCCGATGAGGATCGCCACCGTCGACCCGACGAGCAGCGGGTTGCGCAGCAGCCGCAGGTCGACCAGGGGCGCGCTCACCCGGCGCTCGACGACGACGAAGCCGACCGCGCACGCCACCGCGAGGAGCAGGCACACCAGCGTCGGCGCGGAGAGCCAGCCCCAGGAGGGGCCCTCGGTCATGGCGAATACGAACGGGACGAGCACCCCGGCCACGAGGACGGTGCCGGCGAGGTCGATCGTGCGGGGGCGGTCGGGGTCGGAGGACTCGGCCACGGTGCGCAGCGTCAGGGGGACGCACGCGAGCGCGATCGCGGCGTCGATCCAGAACAGCCCCTGCCAGCCGGTGGCCTGGTCGAGCACGCCCCCGACGACGGGTCCGGCGGCGGCTCCCGCCGCGGCCGCGCCGCCCCAGAGCGCCACCGCCCGCATCTGCTCACGGCCGGAGGAGGCCACCGACAGCAGGCTCAGCCCGCACGCCAGGATCGTCGCCCCGGACGAGCCCTGCACGATCCGACCGAGGATCACCATCCAGCCCTGCCCGGCGAGGGCGATCACCACGCACGAGGCGATGAAGACGAGCAGGCCGAGCAGGAAGACCCGGCGACGGCCGAAGACGTCCCCCAGCGCCCCGGAGGTGACGATGACCGCCGCCCCGACGAGCAGGTACCCGGTCACCGCCCACTGCAGGGCCTCGATCGAGGTGTCCAGATCGGCGGAGATCGAGGGCAGCAGGATGCTCACGGCCGACGTGTTGGCGTTGACGACGAGGGTCGACACGCACGCCGCGACGAGGACGCCGCGGCCCGGGCGGATGCCCTGCTCGGCCGTGGCCGGGGAGCCGGTCACGGACGCCGATCGTGCCAGGTCACGATCAGGGCGTGGAGCACGAACACGTCCAGCGCCAGCAGGATGATCGACCAGATCGGGTAGGCCGGCAGCCACACCAGCTGGACGAGCATGTTGATGGCCACCAGCACGACGGCGGTGCCCCGCGCCCAGCCGGGAGGGGCGTCGCCGAGCAGGGAGAGCCCGACGGCGAGGACGAGGACGCCGAGGATCAGGTGGACCCAGCCCCATCCCCCGATGGTCAGCGCCAGGACCGCGCCCCCGGTGGCGACGAAGTAGACCGGGGTCAGCAGCGCGACCAGGCCCTCGATGACGGCGAACCCCCCGACGACCGCCATCACCACGCCGCCGAAGCGGACCCAGCCCGTCCCGGGGGCCCGGTCGACGACGGCGTCCGCGCCCGCCCCGCGGGGGCCCGAGTCGTCCGCCCGCCCGGGCATCGTGGGCGGTTGTTCGGTGGTCATGGCGCCTCCATCCGGTTCGCCTCGCTGATCAGCGGCCACGGTCCGCTCCGGCCGGTCCGGACGCGTCACCCGCACGGGGTGAACCGGCCTCACACGGCCTGCAGGCCCTCGCCGATCTCGTGGACCACCCGGCGGTCGTGGTCGCGGGCCAGGACGTGCCGATCCCGACGACGAGGGCGAGCGGCCACGACACGACGTCGAGCGCGGCGAGTCCGCCCACCACGACGAGGAAGGCGGCCGAGCCGGTCGGCGGCCAGCCCACCGGCCCCACGAGGGGTACGTCGACGCGCCAGCCGCCCGCGGCGGGTCGTGCATCTGCCGGGTCCTGGGCTTCGACCGGGCCTCGGGCCACGTGACGACCGCCCCGTCGTCGACCTGGATGACCGTCCCCGCGCCCGACCCCGTGGTCATCGTCCGCACCGGACGACCCGGCGCCGTCGTTCCCGGCCGTCGCGGCGTCGCGGGCGCCGGATTCACCTGTCGCGGGTGAGCCGTCGGTCCTCGGCGACCGCCGACGATGGCGCTGGCCACCCCCGGCCGTCGCGGAAGGAGACGCCGATGCCACTCGACGACGCGGAGCGGTCGGTGGAGATCGCCGCGCGGATGCGGCGAGGGGAGGGACCCGGTGGCCGCCGCTGACGAACCGGCTGACGGACCGGTCGCCACACCGGTCGCCACCCTCGGCGGTGAGCCGGGCGCCCGGTCGGTCCCGCGGGGGGTCGTGATCCTCCTCGGCGCCGCGGCCGCGGTCGTCGCCACCGCAGGGATGTACTCGGCCGCGTGGCTGCTCGGCCCGCTGATGCTCAGCCTCATGATCGTGATCGCGGTCTACCCGATCAAGAGCTGGCTGCTGCGGCACGCATGGCCGTCGTGGGCCGCGCTCCTGGCGCTCGTCGTGGTCATCTACGGGACGTTCGTGCTGCTCACGATCTTCCTGGTCGCCTCGGTGAGCCAGCTCGCCGCGCTGCTCTCGCAGAACTCCGCGAAGACCCACCAGCTGGTCACCGAGGTGAGCGCGCAGCTCGCCAAGGTGGGGATCGCCCCGGCCCAGGCCCAGGCGACCGCCGGCTCGATCGACCTCGGCAAGCTCGTGGGCGAGATCGGCTCGGTCCTTTCGGGCCTGACCTCGGTCCTGGGCAGCCTGCTGTTCATCCTCGCGCTCATGCTGTTCCTGACCGCCGAGTCCGGCGGCACCGCGCGGCGCATGGGCATGATCTCGAGCCAACGGCCCCACATGATCGGCGCCCTGGCGGGATTCGCGCAGGGCACGCGGAACTACCTCGTCGTGACCGCCGTGTTCGGGCTGATCGTCGCGGTGCTGGACACCATCGCGCTCCAGATCATGGGCGTCCCGCTGGCGATCCTCTGGGGGGTCGTCTCGTTCACCACGAACTTCATCCCGAACATCGGGTTCCTCATCGGGCTGGTGCCGCCGGCCCTGCTGGCGTTGCTGCTGGGCGGCTGGCAGCTCGCACTCGCCGTGGTCATCGTCTACTGCGTGCTGAACCTGGTGATCCAGTCGTTGATCCAGCCCCGCTTCGTCGGGGACTCCGTGGGCCTCTCGGCCACGGTCACCTTCGTGGCCCTGCTGTTCTGGGCCTGGATCCTGGGGCCGCTCGGGGCGCTGCTGGCCATCCCGGTGACCCTGCTCCTCAAGGCGGTCCTCGTGGATTCCGACCCGCGCGCGCAGTGGGTCGAGGCACTGCTCGGCGCCGAGCCCTCACCCCCGAAGGAGCCGCGCCGGAGGCGATCGAGGCGGGCGAGCGCGGCGGACCGGGAACGGCCCGGGACCGACGGCGTGGCGGGCGTCGTCCCGTCGTGAGGTCAGGGGCGCGTCCCGACGGGGGTCGGGCTGCCGTCACGGCTCACACGCGGGGACGGGACGTCGGTGCGACGGTGCTTCTGGGCGGTCGGTTCGATCTCGTCACCGAGCTCCTGCATGCCGTCTCCTCGCGCGGTCCCGGGCCCGTCCCTGACCCCGACGCGGCCCTCCTGCCGGGCCAGTCTCCGGAGCACCGGCTCGTGTCCTCGTCCGACGGGGATGAGGCGGGGGGCCCGGGAACCGTGCCGCCGGCCCGGCGGCGGGACCGCTCATCCGCGGCGGACGACGCCGCCGAGGTCCGTGGCGCGGCGCACGGCACGGGATGAACGCCGACGTCGCCGTCCTCGGCCTGGCCAGCGTGGTGCGGCCGACGTCGCTCGCGGCGGTCTACGCGCTGCTCGCCGCCCGGGACCCGCGTCGCCTCCTGACCGCCTACCTCCTGGTCGGGGTCGGCTTCAGCCTGCTCATCGGCATCGCCGCCGTGACGCTGGTCCACGTCGCGGCGCCCCCGCCCCGCACGACGACGACGGCCCACGCCGTCGTCGCGATCGTGCTCGGTGCCGTCGCCCTCGGGATCGCCGGCCGCCGCCTCGCCGTGGCTCCGACGCCGCGCCCGGCCCCCGACGACACGGCGCGGGCACCCCGGGGCGCGATCGGGCGGCGGATGGCCGACCCGACGGTCCCCGTCGCCGGCGCGGCCGGGGTCCTCACCCATCTCCCGGGCGTCTTCTACCTCGCGGCGCTGGCCGCCATCGCCGCCGAGAACGCCGTCGTCCCCCGGGCCGTCGCCCAGGTCGGGCTCTACAACGCCTTCTGGTTCGCGATACCGATCGCGGCCGTCGTCGGTACCGCGATCCGCCCGGACCGGATGCCGGAACTCGTCGGGCGGGTCGACGACGCGATCACGCGGCACCGGGGCGCGATCGTGACGGCCATCGTGGCGGCCGCCGGGATCTACCTCGTCGTCCGGGGGATCCTCGGCCTCGCCGGGTGAGGCCGGCGACGACCGCGGACGGCGACGTCGACCGCGCCGTGGCCCCGCATCGTGGCCCATGGGGTCCCGGCGGAGTCGGTCACCCGATCGATTGGCGGATGATCAGCCGGTGCAGACCGTGGAGAGGCAGCTGGCGGTGGCCGGCGCGGCGGTCGTCGGGGTCGCGTTCGGGATGGCCCGCTTCACCTTCGGGCTGACCCTGCCGGCCCTGCGGCACGACCCGTCGCTGTCGGCGACGGGACTGTCCGACCCGCTGCTCGGGCTCATCGCGGGCGGGACGTTCGCGGGGTTCCTCGTCGGGATCCTCGGCGCCCCGCTGCTGGCCGCCCGACGCGGGCCGCGCGCGCCGACCACCGTCGGCGGCGTGTGCGGGGCGCTCGGAGCGCTCCTGGTCACGGTGGCCGGGTCCCCGGGTGTCCTCGCCGCCGGCGCGGTGCTGGCCGGGAGCGCCGCCGGCTGGGTGTGGGCGCCGTACTCGGATCTCGCCGCGGCCCTCGCCCGGCCCGCGGTCCGCCCCGGTCTGGTCTCGGCGATCAGCACCGGGACGTCCGGCGGCCTCGTGCTCACCGGGGTCGTGGCCATCCTCGCCGGCGAGCAGTGGCGGGTGGTGTGGGCGACGGTCGCCCTCGGCTCCGTGGCGGCGGCGGCGCTCAACCTGGTCTGGGTCCCCGCAGTGGCCCCGCGGATCGGGCGGGGCGCGCACCCGCTGCCGTGGGCGGCCCTGGCCACGCCCGCGCTGTTCGCGGTCGTCTACCAGGCCGCGGTCGCCCTCGGCTTCACCTACGCCGCCGACGTCGCCCGCACCGCCGGGCTCTCCGCCGACGCCCGGCCGGTGCTGTTCGTGATCATCGGCGTCGTCGGTCTCACCGGGCTCTGGACCGGCGCGCTGACCCGCCGGCTCGGGCCGACGCGGGTGGCCGCGGGCTGCCTCGCCGTCCTCGGGGTCTCGCTCGCGCTGTTCGCGCTCGCCGGCCGCTCCCCCGTGCTGGTCCTGGTCGCCGCCGCGGTCTTCGCCGCCGTCTACCTCATCGGCGCGGCCGTGCTCGCGGTGTGGACGGGCGTCGTCGCGCCCGACGATCCGGGGCGGGCGCTCTCGGTCGCGATGGTGATCGGCGCCGTCGGGGCCATCGTCTCGCCCGTCGTCGTCGGGAGCCTCCTCCCGTCGCTCGGGCTCCCCGCGCTGCTCGACGTGGGCGCCGTGCTCAGCGCGCTCGTCGGGGTCGCCCTCGCCCTGGTGCCCCGTCGGACGCGATGACGGTCGACGGCGTCCTCGTCAGGTCCCGCAGTAGGTGACGAACGGTCCGGTGCCCGGCTCGGTCCAGGCCTCGAGGCCGGGCCGCTCCTCGAAGGGCCGGCTCACGACATCGACCATCTCGCGGAACGGCGCGAGGTCGCCCTGCTCGGCGGCGGTGAGGGCGGCGTCGACGAGGTGGTTGCGGGGGACGTAGACCGGGTTGACGCGGTCGGGGTCGGCTGCCGGGTCGCGCCGGGCCTCCCAGCGGACGGCCCACGCGTCGAAGGCCTCGCGGTCGAGGAAGAGGTCGCGGGCCTCGCCGCGGGGCCGCGCGCGGAAGAACGTCGTCCAGTCGATCTGCTGGTCGGCGAGCAGCGTGAGCAGGTCCCTGACCAGCTGGTCGTCCGGCTCCGCGAGGCCGAGCTTGGCCGCCATGCCCTGCGCGAAGTACCCGTCGTAGCGCTCGGTGAACGACGTGACGACGGCGGTCGCATTCTCGATCGCGACCTCGCTGTCGGCGTCGATCAGGGGCAGTAGGCACTCGCCCAGCCGGGCGAGGTTCCAGCGCGCGATCATCGGCTGGTTCCCGAACGCGTACCGGCCGGCGTGGTCGATCGAGCTGAACACCGTCTGCGGGTCGTACCGGTCGATGAAGGCGCACGGCCCGTAGTCGATGGTCTCGCCGGAGATCGTGGTGTTGTCGGTGTTCATCACGCCGTGCACGAAGCCGACGAGCATCCACCGGGCGACGAGCGAGGCCTGCGCGTCGACGACGCTGCGGTAGAACTCGAGATAGGGCTCCTCGGCGTCCGCGGCCTGCGGGTGGTGGCGGGCGATCGCGTGGTCGGCGAGCGCGCGGAGCTGGTCGGCGTCGCCGGCCGCTGCCGCGTACTGGAAGGTGCCGACCCGCAGGTGGCTCGACGCCACCCGGGCCAGCACCGCGCCGGGCAGCGGGCCGGTGTCGCGGGGCACCCGCTCGCCGGTGGTGCTGACGGCGAGGCCGCGGCTGGTGGGCACGCCCAGCGCGTGCATCGCGACGCCCATGACGTACTCGCGCAGCATCGGCCCGAGCGCCGCCTTGCCGTCGCCGCCCCGAGCGAACGGGGTGCGCCCGGAGCCCTTGAGGTGCAGGTCGTGCCGGGTCCCGTCCGGGGCGACGATCTCGCCGAGGAGCACCGCGCGCCCGTCGCCGAGCCGGGGCTGGTACATCCCGAACTGGTGACCGGCGTAGACCTGCGCCACCGTGCGGACGCCCTCGGGCACCTGCCCGACGAGCAGCCCCGAGCTCCGCAGGGCCTCCGGGTCGAGACCGAGCTCGGCGGCGAGGTCCTCGTCGAGGGCCACCACGTGGGGGTCCGGGGCGGGCGCGGCGGTGAAGGGCAGGACGAGGCCGGGAACGGCCCTGGCGTACGTGTCCTCGAGCGTCGGGGTTCCGAGTGCCGTACTCACCCCCGCGACGCTACCCGGCGCGCTAGTCTGCTTCCCAGTTCGTGAACCAATGTCTCACTCGTTGGGATTCGTCATGACCGCCTACAGCCAGGGACACGCGGCGAGCGTGCTGCGCTCGCAGACGTGGCGCTGGTTCTCCATCCCCACGGCGAGGTGCTGATCCGTCGCCCATGAGTGCTCGGGGCCAAGCGCTCGCCGAGTGGACCGTCAGGGCTCCCGAAGCAGCCATGGGAGTCCACTCGAGGCCGGCGGCCATCCCTGCGACGTGTCGACCGGGCTGATCCAGCCTCGCGACACGGTCACGCCGTGGTCACACCGACCGCCGACACCTCCCCAGAACCGGGTCCTCGGGACCCGGTTTCCTGGGGGTGCGCCAGACCGACGCGCCCGTGACCAGGAGTTGCCGGGCACCATGGGGATCATGGCGGAGGCGAGTGCGGTGGACGCGTACTTCGAGACGACGCTGGGGGTCGAGGACCCGGTCCTGACGCGGGCCCGTGAGCGCGCGCGGGCCGGTGGCCTGCCGGACATCGCGGTCTCCGCGCTGCAGGGCGGGTTCCTGGCACTCCTGGTGCGGATCACCGGGGCGCGCAGGGTGCTGGAGGTCGGCACCCTCGGTGGCTACTCGGGGACGGTGATCGCCCGCGCCCTCCCCGACGAGGGGGCTCTGGTCACCCTCGAGCTCGACCCGCACCACGCGGACGTGGCCCGTGCGGTGTTCGACGACGCGGGGGTGTCCGACCGGGTCGAGGTCGTGGTCGGCCGGGCGGCGGAGACGCTCCCACGGCTCGACGGTGCCTTCGACCTCGTGTTCATCGACGCGGACAAGCCCTCCAACGCCACCTACGTCCGCGAGGCGCTCCGGCTCGCCCACCCCGGCACCGTCATCGTCGTCGACAACGTGGTGCGCGGCGGCGCGGTGGCCGACCCCGGTGACACCTCGGCCACTGCCGTCGGGTCCCGCGAGGTCACCGAGCTCGTCGCCGCCGAGCCGCGTCTCGAGGCGACGGCGCTGCAGACGGTCGGGGCCAAGGGCTGGGACGGCTTCCTGCTGGCGCGCGTCGTCGCCTGACGCCCGGAGCCCGAGCGTCCTTCCGCCGCGCCGACCGTCGGTCGCGCTGGATAGGCCGTTCGCCGTGCGTCCATGGTCCGGGTCACGATTCAGGAACCGGGGGTCCGGGGGTAGCCAGTGGTCACGACGCCGCCGGTCGTGCCGACACCAAGCCCCGACGGTTGATTCCGAGATCACGCAATCCCACGACGACGGGAGATCCATTGACTTCGCACGCCGCCATGATCGGCCAGCTCCGCACGCTGCGTCAGCTCACGCAGACCGAGGTGCAGATCGCGCACATCCGCGTCGCGCAGGCCCGCACGGACGCGGTGCGTCGGGAGCTCCGGCAGAACGCCGAGAACGCCGAGCAGCGGACCGGCGAGATCACCCGTGAGCTGCAGCGCCTCGGCGGGTTCGCCGACGTGATCTCGCCGCTCGTCGGCCGCGTCGGCGCCTTCGTGAAGGGCACCTTCGAGCAGGCCGAGCCGATCGACGAGGCCCTGCTCGGCGACCTGATGCTCGAGCACCAGCTGCACGACCGCGCGACCTACCTCAAGGCCCTCGCCGAGGCCGCCGGCGAGAAGGGCACCAGCGCGCTCGCCGACCGTCTCGCGGCCGCCCACAGCGCCACCGTGGAGTGGCTGACGACCGTGCTCGCCGAGCAGGCCCTCGGTGGCCC
>JAICLN010000001.1 GCA_025925615.1 Actinomycetospora sp.
GCCACCCGGACCACGCCGGGCGCCACGGTGAGGTACGGGGCGGCCTTGACCAGCTTCGCGCGGACGGCGGAGGACAGCCGCGGGTCGCCGCCCTCGACGACGGCGCCGATGAGGTCGGCCCACGACTCGAACTTCGACACCACCTGCGCCGCGGTCTTCTCCCCGACGCCGGGCACCCCGGGCAGCCCGTCGGACGGGTCACCGCGCAGCATCGCCATCTCGGCGTACCCGTCGCCCGCCCGCGAGACCGGGACGTTGTACCGCGCGGCGACCTCCCCGGGCCCGTAGACCTCGTACTTCGCGACGCCCCGCGCGATGTAGATGATCCGCGTGGGGCTCGGCTCGTCGCGGACGAGCTGGAGCAGGTCGCGGTCCCCGGAGACCACCTCGATCGGCTGGGACGCCTCGGTGGCGCACAGCGTGCCGATCACGTCGTCGGCCTCGTAGCCCTCCGCGCCCGCCGTCGGGATCCCGGCCGCGGCGAGGACGTCGAGGATGATCGGGACCTGCACCCCGAGCTCCGGGGGAGCGGCCTCGGCGTCGGGACCCCCGCCGGTGTTCGGGTCGGAGGGGTCGACGCCGCTCGAGGTGTCGACCCGGTGGGCCTTGTAGGACGGGATGGCCCGCACCCGGAAGGCCGGCCGCCAGTCCCGGTCGAGGCAGGCGATGACGCCCGAGGGCTGCCGGGCCCGCACGAGGCGGGCGACCATGTCGCAGAACCCGCGCACGGCGTTGACGGGCGTCCCGTCCTCGGCGGTGAGCGAGGACGGGACCCCGTAGAACGCGCGGAACCACAGGCTCGCGGAGTCCAGCAGCATCACCGGACCGGCATCACTCATGGTCGGCAAGCGTGCCAGGCCCCTCCGACACCGTGCCCTCGGAGTCCTCGGCCCCGTCGTCCCCGGTGCCCGCGGTCACCCATCGCGCGTAGCGGGTGCCCGCGACCAGCAGCACCAGGCCCGCCCCGAGGAACACCGCGACCCGCGCCAGGCCGTCCAGCGCGACGAGGTCGAAGAGGATCAGCTTCGCCACCGCCGCGACCACGAGCACCCCGCCGAGCACCCGCGGGAGGCTCACCGCCTCGGTCCGCGGCCCGCGCACGAGCAGGACGAGCGCGAGGGCCGTCCACGAGATCGTGACCAGCACGTGCCCGACGAGGAAGCCCGAGCGCGTCGGCGAGATCGCCAGGGCCACCGTCACGACCACCCCCGCCGCGCCGTAGAGCCCCAGGAGGCCGAGGAGCGCGGTCGCCACCGCTGAGCCGTTCCGCGTCCGCAGGTACGCCAGACGTCCGAGCGCCGCGAGGAGCGTCGCCGCGGTGCTGACCACCAGGACACCGACCACGGCCATTCCGAGCAGCGCGCCGCGCGCCTGCGGGAGCCCGTCGACCACGACGTCCACCGGCAGGTCGCGCCCGAGCGCCATCAGCGTGCCGATCACGGCGAAGACGCCGGCGGCGATGAGCACCCCGGTCCGGCGGGTGCTGCGCGCGGCGACGGCGAGCACCGTCGCGACGGCGAGGAACACCCCGCCCTGCGCCACGCCGGTGAGGGCCAGGGGGATCGTCTGGATCCCGACGACGGCGGCGGCCGCGGCTGCGGTGGTGGCGAGCGGCGGCGTTGCGGGGACCCGGCCGGCGCCGCGCTCGAGGACCGCGGCGACCCCGAGCAGGACCAGCACGGCGACCACGTCGACGATCGCGCCCGCCGGCCGGGTCAGCGACCCGGCGAGCGCGAGCAGGGGCAGCGTCGGGAGGGCGAGCACGAGCCCGGCGGCGACCACCGAGCCCGGCAGCTTCGCGTCGTCGACGGTCACGGGACGGACGGCGGCGAGGACCAGCGCGGCCGCGGCGGCGACGAGGACGAGCGCCCCGACGGCGGCCGTGAGGGCGGTGGCCGGGGCCCCGGTGCCCCCGGTGGCGGCGAGCACCGATGCCGTCGACACGAGCCCCGCGAGGGTGGCGGCCGCGACCGCCACGGCGACCAGCGAGGTCCAGGCCCGCCGTGCCGCGACCGGGACGGTGACCACGACGAGGACGACGAACAGGGCCACGAGCAGGGCGCCGGCGGACTCCACCACGAACGGGAGGAGCAGGCCGGCGCCGATCACGACGCCGAGGGCGAGACCGTGGCGGCGCCAGCGGTCGGCCAGCACGAGGCCGCCGCCGGCCACGAGCAGCGCGAGCACGAGGGCCACGGGTGCGGGCAGCAGGTCGTAGAGCGACGTGGCCGCCGCGACGGTGAGGTAGAGCGCGGTGATGCCGGTGGCGGCCAGGGAGATGGGGCCGGGGTCGGCGGTGGCGGCCGCACCGTCCGGGGCCGCGGCCGAGCGGCGGGCCTGCAGGCCCACCCCGGCGCCCACGAGGGCGAGCCCGACGACCGCGCCGAGCACCACCCGGGCCTCCGCGCCGAACCATCCGCGGGACGCGGCGAGCACCAGCAGCAGGACGACGCCGAGGAGCGTCACCCCGGCGCCGGTGATCGCCAGCAGCCGGGCGCCGGTGAGACGCGCCACCCGGAGACCGCCCTTCGGGCCCGAGGACGACGACGGCATTGACGGGGGCGGCCCGGACGGCGGCGGGGGAGCCGCGGGCCGGGCCGGCGGTGGAGGAGGGGGTGGCGCCGCGGCGTGGGGCGCCCACGACGAACCCGGACCGACCGCCGGCCCGGACGCCGCAGGCACGGGCCCGGGAGGACCCGGCCACGGGGCCCACGGCCCCAGCCCCACCGGGGCCGGCCCCCCGGGCGGGGCGACCGGGAGCGCCGGGGCGACCGGGGCACGCGTCGTCGGGACCGAGGGTGCCGGGCCCCGCAGCACCCCGAGGTCGTCGCGGACCCGGGACAGCCGCGCGCCGAGGTCGGCGAGCTCGCCGTCGAGTCGGTCGAGGAGGACGTTCCGGTCAGCAGGGCTGTTCACGGGCACAGCCTGTCGGGTCGCCCGGCGGCGGGGGAGGGGGCTTCTACCTAGGGGCCCGGCAGCCGGCGCTGCTCCGCCGGACGGGGGAGCCGTGCCTCGGCGAGGACCGGGTCGGCGCCCGCAGGACCGAGGTGCCTCCGGCTCGTGGCAGAAAGCCCTGTCATGGGGCGGATGAGTGCTCACGAGGCGGAGCCACCTAGGCTCGTGAGCCATGGGGTCCTCGCTCGCCGACCAGGTCACGTCCCGTCTCGACCGGGCCCGCCGGCTGGCCGCGCAGGCCGGCGTCGACGCCCTCGTCGTCACCCCGGGGCCGGATCTCCAGTACCTCGCCGGGGTCGTCAAGCACTCCCACGAGCGGCTGTCCGCCCTGGTGCTCCCGACGCAGGACGAGGCCGCGTTCGTCGTCCCGCGCCTCGAGCGGCCGGGCCTCGACGGCACCGGGGTCGACCAGGCCGGGATCCGCGTCCTGGACTGGGTCGACGGCGAGGACCCGCACGGCCTCGTCGCGGCGTGCCTCGACGGCGTCAAGCGGGTCGCGGTCGCCTCCGACATGCCCGCGCTGCACGTGCTCGGGCTCCGGGACGCGCTCCCGCTGGCCACCCAGGAGCTCGCCACCCCGGTGCTGCGCGAGCTGCGGATGCGCAAGGACCCGGCCGAGGTCGAGTACCTGCGCCGGGCCGGAGCGGCCATCGACGCCGTCCACGCGCAGGTCCCGAGCTGGCTGCGGGCCGGGCGCACCGAGGCCGAGGTCGGCGCGGACATCACCGCGGGCATCGTCGCGGCGGGGCATGCGGAGGCCGCGTTCGTCATCGTCGGCTCCGGACCGAACGGCGCGAGCCCGCACCACGAGCTCTCCGGGCGCGTGATCGAGACGGGCGACGTCGTCGTCGTCGACATCGGCGGCCCGCTGCCCGAGGGCTACAACTCGGACTGCACCCGGACCTACGTCGTGGGCGGCCCGACCGACGAGGTCAGCGACGTCTACGGCGTCCTGCAGCGCGCCCAGGCCGCCGCCGTCGCCGCCGCCCGACCCGGGGTGAGCGCGGAGAGCGTCGACGAGGCCGCCCGCGCGATCATCCGCGATGCCGGGTACGGCGAGTACTTCGTGCACCGCACCGGGCACGGCATCGGGCTCGAGGTGCACGAGGAGCCCTACATCGTGGCCGGCAACGAACTGACCCTCGAGCCGGGCATGGCGTTCTCGATCGAGCCGGGCATCTACTTCCCGGAGCGCTGGGGCGCCCGGATCGAGGACATCGTCGTGGTCACCGACGAGGGCTGCGAGCCGGTGAACACCCGCCCGCACGAGCTGCTCTCGTGCTGAGGGGCGATCCCGAGCGAAGGGCACCAACGGTCGATCTACCCGACCGAGGGGACCCATCGCTCACTCCCCGGCGCGGGTCCGCGTTCCGGCGGGGGGCGCCCACGGCCCGTCTATCCGAGCGAAGGGGCCCCTCGCTCAGAACGGCGGCGCGGGTCGTCGGCGCGGTCGCCGCCGGGCTCGCGCTGTACGCGGCGTTCCCGCCGCTGGGCTGGTGGTGGGCGGCCCCGCTCGGGATCGCGCTGCTGCTCGCCGTGGTCGACGGCCGGCGGGTACGGGCCGCGTTCGGCTGGGGCGCGCTCGCCGCGCTGGCCTACGGGTTCCCGCTGCTGCACTGGACCGGCACGTACGTGGGTGCGGTGTGGCTCGGCGCGCTGGCGGTCGTGGTGCTCGCCGTCGCGATCCCGATCGCCCTCGTCCCGCTGGTCCGGACGCTGCCCGCGACGCCGCTGTGGGTGGCGTGCCTATGGGTGGCGGGGGAGGCCGCGATCGAGCGGGTGCCCTGGGGCGGGTTCCCGTGGGCCAAGCTCGCGTTCGGCCAGGCCGGCGGGGCCTATGCGCGGCTCGCCTCGCTCGGGGGTGCGCCGCTGGTGAGCTTCGCGGTCGTGCTCTCCGGGGCCGGCCTGTGGTCGCTGGTGTCAGCGGTGTCGCATCGCAGACACTCACCGTCCGGAAATGCACATCGATCACGACCGCTCGCCGTCGTCGACGCGCTCGTCGCGCTGCTGCTCGGGCCGGTCGTGGGCCTCGCGGTCCCGGCCCACACCGCCGTCGAGCCGGGTGACCGCACGATCACCGTCGCCGCGGTCCAGGGCAACGTCCCCCGCGCGGGGCTGGACTTCGCGAGTCAGCGCCGCGCGGTGCTCGACAACCACGTCCGCGAGACCCGCCAGCTCGCCGCGCAGGTCGCCGCCGGGCAGCGCCCCCGTCCCGACCTGGTCATCTGGCCCGAGAACTCCTCGGACATCGACCCGTTCGCCAACGCCGACGCCCGCACCGAGATCCAGGCGGTCACCGACCAGATCGGCGTGCCCGTGGTCGTCGGGGCCGTCCTGCGGGGCGCGCTCAACGCCGACGGCACGGCCTACGTCGAGGGCCCGCGCAACGCGGCCGTCGTCTGGACCCCGCGCACACCCACCCAGCCCGGCGGGCCCACCGACCAGTACGTCAAGCGTCACCTGCTGCCCTTCGGCGAGTACATCCCGCTGCGGGGGCTCGCCTCGTTCTTCTCGGGCGACGTCGCCCGCGTGGTCGACTTCCAGCCGGGCACCGGCACGCCGACCCTCGACGCCGGGCCGGCCCGCCTCGGCGTCGCCACCTGCTACGAGGTGGTGTTCGACGACGACGTCCGCGACGCCGTCACCGCGGGCGCCGACCTGCTGACGGTGCCGACGAACAACGCGACTTTCGGCTACACCAACATGACCTACCAGCAGCAGGGTATGAGCCGGCTGCGGGCGATCGAGCACGACCGGGCCGTCGTCATCGCCGCCACCAGCGGCCAGAGCGCGGTGATCACCCCCGACGGTGCGGTCGTGGACCGGACCGGCGCGCTCTACACGCCCGGCGTCCTGGTCGATCGCGTCCCGCTGCGCACCACGACCACCCTCGCCACCCGGCTCGGCCCCGGCCCGGAGTGGGTGCTCGCCGCCCTCGGCGTCGCGGCGGCCGTGACGGGTGCCGTGCTGGGCTCCCGACGGCGGGCAGGGGGACCGGGCACGTCCACGGGTCGCGGATGAGCGGGGACGGCCCAGCTCCCGACGGCCCAGCTCCGGACGGCCCAGCTCCCGACGGCCCAGCTCCCGACGGCCCAGCTCCCGACGGCCCAGCTCCCGACGGCTCTGGCGTGCTCGTCGTCGTCCCCACCTACGACGAGCGCGAGAACCTCCCGGGCCTCGTCGAACGGGTGCTCACGACGCTGCCCCGGACCCGGCTCCTGGTGGTGGACGACGGGAGCCCCGACGGGACCGGCGATCTCGCCGACGACCTCGCTCGAGCGGACCCGCGGGTGTCCGTGCTGCACCACCGGCCCAAGCGGGGGCTCGGCGCCGCCTACGTGGACGCGTTCGCCCACGTCATGTCCGCGCATCCCGCCGACGAGATCGGGTGGGTCGTGCAGATGGACGCGGACGGCTCGCACGCACCCGAGGACCTGCCCGCGCTCCTGGCGAGCGCCCGGGACGAGACCGCCGACCTCGTGCTCGGGTCCCGCTACGTCCCGGGCGGGCGGGTCGTGAACTGGCCGCGGCACCGCAACGCGCTGTCGCGCTCGGCGAACGTGTACTCGCGGGTCGCGCTGCGCCTGCCCGTCCAGGACGTGACCGGCGGGTTCCGGCTGTTCCGCCGCGCCGTGCTCGAAGAGATCACCCGCACCCCGGTGTCGTCCCAGGGCTACTGCTTCCAGGTGGACCTCGCGTTCCGGGTGCACCGCGGCGGGTTCACCGTGCGCGAGGTCCCGATCACCTTCACCGAGCGCACCGCCGGCGCGTCGAAGATGAGCGGCGCCGTGGTGCGCGAGGCCCTCTGGCGGATCACCGCCTGGGGCGTGCGCGACCGTGTCTCCGCGGCACGACGACGCTGATCCGACGCTCGTACCTCGCGTCGTGCCAGCCCTCGTCGCCGGCGTCCGGACACGAAAGAACCCCGGCACCGACGGGCGGTGACGGGGTCGATCGCGGGTGGCTACGCGGACTCGGAGCGGCGCTCCTTGAGCAGGTCGAGGCGCTCGTCGAGGAGCTCCTCGAGCTCGGGCACCGAGCGGCGCTCGAGCAGCATGTCCCAGTGGGTACGCGGCGGCTTCGTCTTCTTCTGCTCGGGCTCCGTGCCGTCGATGCGCTTGCCCTCCTCGCCGTGGAGGCGGCACTCCCAGGTCACCGGCGCTTCGGCGTCGTCCGAGAACGGCACCTCGAAGTCGTGACCCTTCGGGCACCGATACGCGAAGGAGCGGCGGGGGGCGAGGTCGTGGTCACGGTCGGTCTCGTAGCTGACGGCTCCGAGACGGCTGCCACGGAGGACGCGGTCGGCCATGAGTGCTGTCCTTTCCTCGACTGCGTGCGCGTCGACCGGGACGTACTCCCCGACCGGCGCTCCAGGTCCCAACGCCCGACGGTCCCGGTTCGTTCCCGCGACACCGATCGGACACGTGGTCGTGACCCCGCTCACGCCCACGGGCGCGCCGACGATCCCGACCACTGGCACACATCGATGTGTTCACACATGTGTTACCCGAGGTCCGGGTAGATCACACCGACGGCGGTGCGCCCTCCCAGGCCCCGCGGATCGCGAGCACGTCGCGGAGGAGATCCGGACGGTCGGTCATGAGGCCGTCGACGCCGAGGTCGAGCAGCCGGTGCATTTCCGAGGCGCGGTCGATGGTCCAGACGTGCACCTCCATCCCCGCCTCGTGGGCCGCCCGCAGGGTGGTGGTGTCGACGACGGGCAGGCCACCGAAGCGCACGGGCAGCTGCGCGAGGTCCCCACCCACCGGCACGTGTCGCGAGAGCCGCCCCGGCAGCACGGACCGGGCCCGCAGCGACAGTGCCGCCCGGGCGGAGACGCCCGTGACGACGCGGTCCCCGAAGCGCTGCCGCACCGCCCGGAGTCGGCCCTCGTCGGTACTGGCGACGGCCACCCGCTCGGCGACGTCGTCGCGCTCGAGCAGCTCGAGCATGGGTCGCAGCGTCCCCGGCGACTTCAGGTCCACGTTGAACCGCATCCCGGGGAGGGCCTCGAGCGCCTCCTCCAGGCGCGGCAGCTTCTCCCGCCCGCGGACGCGCACCGGCGCGACCTCGCTCCAGTCCATCGCCCGCAGCACGCCGGGGTGGCCGGCGACGCGGCGCAGTGTCGCGTCGTGGTGCACCACCAGCGCTCCGTCGCGGGTGGCGTGGACGTCGGTCTCCACGTAGGCATAGCCCTCGTCGCGGGCCCGCTGGAAGGCCGCGAGCGTGTTCTCCAGGCCGGCGAGCTCGCCGACGTGCCAACCCCGGTGCGCGAAGGCCCGCGGCCGGGGCGCCGCCAGATAGGGATGGGAGCGCGCGACCGGGATCACGGACCGCAGTGTGCCCGACACGGGCGCCCCGCGGGTGGCCACGCAGCGGCCGTCACGCGACGCCGGAATCCGCTCCGCGGGCCTCCCGGGTTACCCCGGACGGACGCCCGTTGCCCCGGACGCCGAACAGCGGTCACGACACGTCGTCGTCACGACTACGCCACGGCGATCACGTGTCACCCCCCGGCCACCTTGGGGGCATACGTACACATGGAGTAGTGTCCGCAGCGGTCACGGGGAGAGACGGACTCGGGGGACGGATGGCGCGGTCGCGGCACGGGCGCACGGGGGGTGGGCCACCGGCCGACGCCGGGCTGCCCGCATGGGCCCGGCGCCACCTCGACGAAGCCGGGGAGTCGTCGGCGGCCCCCAGCACCGCGGTCCGCCACCACCGCCGGGGCGCGGCCGCCGAGCCGAGTCGGCTGCGCGGCTGGGGCGTCGCGATCGTCTCGGTCGCGGCCGCCGTCGGCGCCGTTCCGCTGGCGATCACCACCCTGGCCAACGACCACTCCGACGACCCCCTGCCCAAGGTCGACACCTACACGGCGGGCTCGCCGGGCCCGCTGCAGGCCGATGGCGGCGCCGCTCGTGCCCCTCGCGCCCCCGAGGCCGCGCCCGGCGCGGCCGAGGACCCGTCCACCGCCGGCGTGCTCCAGGCGCCGCCGGGGGTCGCCGGGGTGCCCGCCCCGGGACGCGTCGTCGCCGGACCCGTGCCCGCGGCCCTGGTCCGTGCGACCCCGACCGTCACCCCTGCCCCGGTCGTGGCGAAGCCGACCACCCCGACGACGGCCACGAAGACGACCGGCGAGGGCCGGTCGGCGACCAAGACGCCGAAGCCCCAGCCCACGGGCGGCAACGGCGGCGGCAACAACGGCGGCAGCAACAACGGCGGCAGCAACAACGGCGGCGGCAACAACGGCGGCGGCAACAACGGCGGCGGCAACAACGGCGGCGGCAACAACGGCGGCGGCAACGATGGCGGCGTCCTCGGCCCCGTGCTCGACACCGGGGGCAAGGTGGTCGGTGGCGTCGCGCGCACTGCGAACGGGGCCGTCAACGGGCTGCTCGGCGACTGAGCCGCTCGACCCGGACGTGGGTCCGGCACGCCTAGCGCTGCCGGAGGTCAGGGGAGCGGAGCCCCCTCACCGAGGGCGGCGGCGTAGAGATCACCGTGCTCGGCGATCCGCGCGAGCACGTCCTCGGGGGAGAAGACCAGCTCGTCCGGGTCGGTGCAGCCCTCGACCTCGTCCCACGTGAGCGGCGTCGAGACCGTCGGGGCGCCGTTCGCGACGCGGGCGCGCAACGAGTACGGCGCGACCGTGGTCTTGGCGGTGTTGTTCTGGCTCCAGTCGACGAACACCCGCCCGCCCCGCCGGTCCTTCGCCATCACGGCCGTGACGGTGTCCCGGGTCTCCCTCGCGAGGGCCTCGGCGATGCGCTTCGCGTACTCCGACGTCACGGACGGGTCGGCATCGGCGGCGAGCGCGATCGGCGCCGTCATCTGCATCCCCTTGGAGCCACTGGTCTTGACGCTCGCGACGAGCCCGTCGTCACCGAGGCGCTCCCGGATGCGGCACGCCACGGCGGCGCACTCCAGGAGCCCCGTGCGGGGGCCGGGGTCGAGGTCGAACACGAGCTCGTCGGGCGGGAGCGGCTGGTCCTCGGCGTCCACCCGCCACTGGGGCACGTGCAGCTCGAGGACCGCGAGGTTGGCGAGGTACACGAGCGCCGCCAGCTCCTCGACGACGAGGAAGGACGCGCTGGAGCTGCCGCGCGAGGACCCGGGGGTCGGGACGACGACGGACCGCAGCCAGGACGGGGCGTTGCGGCCGGCGTTCTTCTCGTAGAACGACTCGCCGTCGATCCCGTCGGGGAAGCGCCGGAGGGTGACCGGCCGGCCGGCGAGGTGGGGGAGGAGCGTGTCGGCCACCCGCGCGTAGTAGTCGATCACGGCGTTCTTCGGCGTCCCCGGGTACAGCTGCTTGTCCAGGTTGGACAGCTTCAGCGTGCGGCCACCGACGGCGACCCGCGGGGACTGGACGTCGCCGGCCGACCGCTGCTTCGACGTCGTCCCGTCGTCGGTGCGCCGGGTGACCAGCCAGTCCTTGCCATCGGTCCGGGCTCGAGCCTCGTTCCGCGCCGGCCGGAAGAACACGAAGCGCCCGTCGACGCGCTCCCCGCGCAGGGTGACCGCGACCTCGTCGTCACTCCACTTCTCGGTCTCGTAGGTGCCGGAGTCCCAGACGGTCATGGTGCCGCCGCCGTACTCGCCCTTCGGGATCTCGCCGTGGAAGTCGAGGTACTCGAGCGGGTGGTCCTCGGTGTGCACGGCGAGACGCGGGGTGCCGGGCTTCTCGGGCAGGCCCTTCGGCACCGCCCAGCACACCAGGACGCCGCCCCGTTCGAGGCGGACGTCGTAGTGCAGCCGGCGCGCGTGGTGCTCCTGGACGACGAAACGGCCCCCGGAGGCGGTGTCAGCCGGATCGGTGTTCGGGACACCGACGTCACCGAACGGTTCGGGCGTCCGCTCGGGATCCCGTTTCGCCCGATATGTCCCGAGCTCGCCCATCCCTCGTCCTCCTGTCGTACCGCTCGCGTGGCACTGCGGTGAAGGATCCCACTGCGTAGAGCCGTGCCACCCGCCCCGATGCGGGCATACGCTCCCGTCCCGGACAGCCGATCAGCGCCGGGCAGGCACAGACCCGACGCCGCGCGAACGAGGGTGGCGAGGATGACCGTGGCTCCCGAGACGTCGGCTCGCAGTGTCGCCCACGAAGCGGCCGTGGCGGCCGCCCGGGCGCGGCTCGCGGCGCTGCCCGCGGACGCCCCGGTGCGGCTGAAGAAGCGCACGTCGAACTTGTTCCGGTTCCGCGACGGCCGCGGCGGGCTGGAGGTCGACGGGCTCGACCGCGTGCTGCACGTGGACCCCGACGGCCGCACGGCCGACGTCGGCGGCATGACGACCTACGAGGACCTCGTCGCGGCGACGCTGCCGCACGGCCTCATGCCGCTGGTGGTCCCGCAGCTCAAGACGATCACCCTCGGCGGCGCCGTCGTCGGGCTGGGCATCGAGTCGACGTCGTTCCGGGACGGGCTGCCGCACGAGTCGGTGCTCTCCGCGGACGTCCTCACCGGCGCCGGGGAGATCGTCACCGCCGCCCCCGACAACGACGCCGCCGACCTGTGGGCAGGCCTGGCCAACTCCTACGGGACGCTCGGCTACGCCGTGGCGCTGCGCATCGAGCTCGCGCCGGTCCAGCCGTTCGTGCGCCTGCGCCACGTCCGCTTCGACGACGCCGCCTCGCTCGCGAAGGCGGTCGAGGTGATCGCCGCGGAGCAGTCCTACGACGGCGAGCGGGTCGACGTCGTCGACGGCACCGTGTTCGGACCCACCGAGACCGCCTCCGGCCGGCCCGAGCAGTACCTGACGCTGGGCCGGATGGTCTCCGAGGCGCCGACGCTCTCGGACTACACAGGTCAGGACGTCTACTACCGCTCGATCGCCCGGCTGGCCGAGGCCGGCCACGGCGTCGGGATCGACCACCTGAGCATCCACGACTACATCTGGCGCTGGGACACCGACTGGTTCTGGTGCTCCCGGGCGCTCGGCGTGCAGCACCCCGCGGTGCGGCGGCTGTGGCCGGGGCGCTACCGCCGCTCCGACGTGTACCGGCGTCTCGTCGCGCTCGACCGCCGCTTCGGCATCTCGGAGCGCATCCAGACGCGGATGACCGGCGCCGTCGGGGTGGAGCCGATCATCCAGGACGTCGAGGTCCCGGTGGAGCACCTCTCCGAGTTCCTCGACTTCTTCCACACCGAGATCGGCATCTCGCCGGTCTGGGTGTGCCCGCTGCAACTGCGCCACGATCCCGCCCACCCGGAGCGGACGTGGCCGCTCTACCCGCTCGAGCCGCACCGCACCTACGTCAACGTGGGCTTCTGGTCCGACGCGCTCCTGCGGCCGGGCATGGCCCGGGACCACCACAACCGGCTGATCGAGCGGAAACTCATGGAGCTCGAGGGCCACAAGTCGCTCTACTCGACGTCGAGCTACACCCGCGAGGAGTTCGACGCCCTCTACGGCGGCGAGGCCTACCGCCGCCTGAAGGCCCGCTACGACCCGGCAGGACGTCTGCCGGACCTGTACACGAAGTGCGTCACCGGCTGACGCCGCGAAGAGAACGAGGAGGAGCCGTGGGAGTCGCCGAGCTGTTCCGGCCGGTGCTGGGGGCGGACGCCCCGATCACCGTCCGCGCCTACGACGGAAGCGTCTCGGAGCCCGCGGGCGGCGACGCCGTCGCCGGCGTCGAGATCCGCAGCGAGACCGCGCTGGCCTACCTGGCCGGTTCGCCGAACACGCTCGGGCTGGCCCGGGCCTACGTCTCGGGCCACCTCGACGTCGAGGGCGACCTGTACACCGCGCTCACCGCCATGGGCGAGCTGACGATCTCCGACGTGTCGGCGCGCACGCTGGCCGAGACGGCGCTGCGGCTGGCGCCGGTCCGGTTCCGCCACCGCAACCTCGCGCCGCCGCCCCAGGAGCACCGCCAGCACGGCTGGATGCACTCGAAGGCGCGCGACGCCGACGCGATCGCGCACCACTACGACGTCTCGAACCGCTTCTACGAGCTGGTCCTCGGACCGTCGATGGCCTACACGTGCGCGTTGTACCCGAGCGAGACCGCGACGCTCGAGGAGGCGCAGTTCGCCAAGCACGCGCTGGTGGCCGACAAGCTCGCGCTCGAGCCCGGCATGCGCCTGCTGGACGTGGGCTGCGGCTGGGGCCAGATGTCGATGCACGCCGCCGAGCACCACGGCGTACAGGCCCTCGGCGTGACCCTCTCGCGCGACCAGGCGCTGTGGGCGCAGAAGGAGGTCGCCCGCCGCGGCCTCGGCGACCTCGTCGAGATCCGGCACGCCGACTACCGCGACGTCGCCGAGGGCGAGTTCGACGCCGTCGCGTCCATCGGGCTCACCGAGCACATCGGGCGCGCGCAGCTCAAGTCCTACTTCTCGTTCCTGTACTCGAAGCTGCGCGAGGGCGGGCGGCTGCTCAACCACTGCATCACCCGCCCCCACGCGCACCACCGCGCGCACGCGGACCCGTTCATCGACCGCTACGTCTTCCCCGACGGCGAGCTCCTGCCCGCGGGTTACCTCATCTCGAGGATGAACGGCGCGGGCTTCGAGATCCGGCACGAGGAGAACCTGCGCGAGCACTACTCGAAGACGCTCAAGGCGTGGACGGCCAACCTCGAGGCCAACTGGGACGAGTGCGTCGTCGAGGCGGGGGAGGGCAGTGCCCGGGTGTGGAAGCTCTACATGCCGGCGTGCGCGGTCGGCTTCGACATGAACAACATCCAGCTGCACCAGGTCCTCGGCGTCAAGCTCGACGGCGCCGGCCGCTCCGGGTTCCCGCTCCGTCCCGCCTACTGAGGGGCCCGACCCACCCGGCGCTCAGCCGGGCTCGCCGCGGAAGCGGCGTCCGGCCACGGCCATGCGGGCGTCCTCGGCCTCGAGACGGCGCTGCGCCTCGGTGCGATCGGTGACCCCGACCGGCCCGGAGCGCGGGTCGGCCTCGCCGCGGGCGAGGGTCTCGACGTGGGCGTCGGCGAGGCCGAGCAGCCCGTCCAGCACGACGTCGCCGGTCCGGGGGGCCGCCTGCCAGTCCGGGCCGGGCGTCGGCACGCCCTCGAGCCGGGTGGGCGCCTCGTCGTCCAGCTTGGCGTGCGCCGGCCGACGCGGACCGCGCGAGCCGCCCCGGCGGCGGGGCGCCGCCTCGTCCGGGGGAGCGGGCGGCGCGCCCCCGCGCTCGGTGATGAGCTGGCGGAGGCGGGTCAGGGCCCGGTGCTGCGCGACCCGGACGGCGCCCGCGGTCGAGCCCACGGCCTCCGCGGTCTCCTCGGCCGAGAGCCCGACGACGACCCGCAGCCGCAGCACCTCCTGCTGCTTCTCGGGCAGCTCGGCCATGAGCGCGGCCATCTCGGTGGACTCGGCGAGGGCGAGCGCGTGCTGCTCGGGCCCCTCGCGGACGTCCTCGCTCTCGGGCAGCTCGTCCATGGGGTCCGAGCGGTCCCGGCCGGCGGCGCGGTGCGCGTCGACCACCTTGTGCTGGGCGATCCCGTAGACGAACGCCAGGAACGGCCGGCCCTGGTCCTGGTAGGTGGGCAGCGCCCGCAGGACGGCGACGCAGACCTCCTGGGCCACGTCGTCGGGCGAGGCGTTGACCCGCTCGTACCCGCCGAGCCGGCTGCGGCAGTAGCGCACGACCAGCGGGCGCAGGATGCGCAGCAGGGTCTCCATCGCGCCGCGCTCGCCCGCGAGGGAGGACGCGACGAGCCGGTCGAGGTCGCGGGGGTCCGCCCCGAGGTCGCCACCGCTCACCGGGACCGCCTTCCGCCCGGCCCGGCCGACGGGTCGGCGGCACCCGGGTCGGCTGCGGCCACGACGGCCGCCCACTGCCGCATCGCCTCGTCGAGGCGGCCGGGCAGCTCCGGCACCGTGAGACCCAGCTCGGGTGCGGTCTGCTCGTCCGGCACGCCGAGCCAGCGCAGGACGGCGAGGTCGCGCGAGAGCGGGTCGAGGTGCACGAGGGCGCGCAACGGGCGGGCGGCGTCCGCGGCGAGCAGCCGCCACGGGTCGGGGTGGCGCCAGCCCGGCTCGAACGACCGCGCGGCCAGCACCGAGCGGGCCGCCGGCGGGTGCGCCGGGCGGGGCCGGTGGCGCACGGCGGTGCCCTGGGTCCCGACGGTGCGGGCGGTGCGGGTCACCTGCAGCGTCAGCTCGACGACGCGGACGTCCTCGCCCACCGCGCCGAGCGCGGGCCAGCGGTCGTGCATGGCGGCCCGGGTGAGCAGGAAGACGTCGTGCGCGGGCGCGGCGTAGGCGTGACCGAGGACCGTGACGAGCACCTGGAGGAAGGCGTCGTGGCGCCGGAGGAAGTCGGGCAGGCCCGGGGGACCCTCGTCGGGGTCGATGCGCTGCGTCGTCACGGGCGCGACCGCCACGTGCCCGGTGCGCTGTGCACCCCCGCGTCCTTCTCCACCTCGACCACCCGCGCCCGGACCCCCCGTAACGTGATCACCCGGTGCGGGCCCTCGGCCCACCCCACCCGGTCGCGATCACCTGACGTCGTCGACAGACCTGATCGGACGTACCGAACGGTCTCGCCGCCACGCCGTCGTGTGACCCCACCGTGACCCAAGCCGTCGTGGTCGGAAAGGCCCGCGTCGACCGGCGGCGCCTCGCGTCGCCTCAGTGGCACCTCGTACGGCCGGCCGGGTGGCCGGGCGCGGCGTCGCCGGTCACCGCTCCACGACGAACGGTGGGCGGTCGGCCCGTTCAGCGGCGTCGTCAGCGCCCGGACGGTGCCGTCAGTTAGACCATTCGTTGCACCGCTCCTGCCGACCTTCGGCCCTGAGATGCCGGATCGGCGCGCGACGGGGGAGCGACGTCCGGATGATGCGGGGTGCCCGGTGGGGCGGCAGGGGAGGAGGGGACGCGTGGGTTCACCGAGGCGCACGAGCGCCCGGGCGGCGCTGGTACTGGCGGCCCTGGTACTGGCGGTGCTGCTGGGCGGTCTCGTGGTGGCGGGGATCGTGCTGGGGGTCGTGGACGGCCGCGCCACCGCCCGCGCCGACGACGAGGCCGCGGCGGTGGCGGCCGTGCGGGCCCGGCTCGAGGCCGGGCCGGCGCCCGCCGGGTCCGCGGTGGTGATCCGGGCGGTGGGCCTGGAGTCGCTCGACGGCGACTCGGCCCGGGCGTTCGCCGCGGCCAGGCTGACCGACGGGACCACCCAGCGGGCGTGGCGCGTGGTCGTGGGCCTCACGCGGCAGGACGGCCGGTGGCTGGTGGACGACGTGGCGGAGGTCCCGTGACGCACGCCCGCCTGCGGTCGCTCCTGGTCGGGCTCGCGGTCCTCACGGTGGCCGCCGCGGTCGTCGTCGGGCAGCTGGCCCACCGGGCGGTCGTCGCGAGGGAGACCGACGCGGCTGCCCGCGACGCCGCGCAGGCCGCGGCGACCCTCACCCCGGTCCTGCTGGGCTACGACTGGCGGACCGTCGACGCGGACGCCGAGCGCATCGACGGCGTCACCACCGGGCCGTTCGCCGACCAGAACCACGCCATCGTCGCGGGCCTCGTCGTGCCGGCGGCGGTGGACGGGCACGCGTCGTCGTCGGCCACCGTCTCCGGCGTCGGCGTCGTGACCGCCACCCCCGACCACGTCGAGACCGTCGTGCTCTACACCCAGACCACCACCCGCGACGGCGCGTCGCCGCGGCGCGACGCGCGCAGCGCCCGGGTCGTCCTCGAGCCGGACCCCGACGACGGGCGGTGGCTCGTCGCCGGGTTCGACGCGCTGTAGGGCGACTCTGCGCACGGCGAGGCGCCTTGTACCTGGTGATCGACATCCGTGCCGACGTCGGGAGCGACAGGTCGCACGATGCGCAGCGACGCGCGACCGAAGCCCGGATCTTCGTCAGCCCGAGGGCAGAGGCCTGGCCCGCTCGGATCTGCGCTACCGATCCGATAATCGACATTATGTCAGATGGGCCGCAGCACCCCTCCCCGCTGGTGAGGGGCACGCCAAGCAGCTCGTCGGCGACGGTCCGACGCCTGTCGTGCCCCTGATCAACGCAGCGCCCTCGAGCCCGACGGCGACGGGGACCCCCGGCGCTGTTGATCACGCTCCTGCGCTATGGTCGTCCACGAGTGGTTGCAAACAGCAAGCAGTGGAGGTCCGGAGTGCTGACACAGGTCGCGGAGGGCGTGCTCGTCCACGGGAGCGAGTTCTGCCGCAGCAACGCCGTCGTCGTGCCGGGCCCGTCCGGCGTGCTGCTCGTCGACCCCGGGGTGCTCGAGCACGAGCTGGCCGCCCTCGCGGACGATCTGTCCGGGACGGGCCGGCCCGTGGTGGCCGGCTTCTCGACGCACCCGCACTGGGACCACCTGCTCTGGCATCCCGGGCTCGGCGCGCCGCCCCGGTACGCCACGGCTCGGTGCGCGGCCACGATCCGGGAGCGGCTGGCCGACCCGGGGTTCGCGGCCCGACTCCCCCAGGTGATCCCGCCGGACATCGTCGACCGGGTCCCGCTCGACCTGCTCGGCCTCGTCATCGGCCTGCCCGCCGGGGCCGACCGGGTTCCGTGGGACGGGCCGCCCGTCCGGATCCTCGAGCACCGGGCCCACGCCGCCGGCCACGCGGCGCTGCTGATCGAGGAGCACGACGTCCTCGTCGCCGGCGACATGCTCTCCGACGTCCTGGTCCCGATGCTCGACCTCGCCGTCCCCGACCCGATCGAGGACCACCTCGCCGCGCTGCGGCTGCTCGAGGACGTGGCGGGCGACGCCGCCGTCGTCGTTCCCGGCCACGGATCGGTCGGCGGCGCCGGTCAGGTCCGCGCGCGGATCGAGCTGGATCGGGCGTACCTGCACGCCCTGCGTGACGGCCGCGACCCCGACGACCCGCGGATCGGCCCGTCGGCGACCTACGACTGGGTGGCCGACGTGCACGCCGGGCAGGTCCAGCGCCTCGCGCAGTGGAGCGGGTCCCAGGCCTGAGGGGTCGGCGGCCCGACCGGGTGCTGTACTCCCGGCGTGGACGACGAATCGGCCGGTGCCGTCCTGGTCCTGCCGAGCGCGGGCCCGGACCCGATCCCGTTCGACGACGCCCTCGCGGCGGTCGCCGGGTACGCCTGCGCGCGGCGGCCGCTGCGGTTCCGGTCCCCCGGCGTCCCCGAGGGTCGCTGGGTCCGGGTCCCCGCCTACGGGTGGGCGCGGTTCGACGCCGTCGCCCCCAGCACCGGACCCGACGCCGGCGTCCTGCTCGGCGAGGGGCTGCACGGGCGGCTCGACCGGGACGGGTGGCACGACGTCCACGACGCGCTCGCCCGGGTCGCGCCGCGCGTGGAGGAGGCCGTGCTCCGCGCGGACGGGCGGCCGTTCTGGGGCCTGCCCCCCGAGGAGTTCTCGGTGCTCGACGAGCCGGGCACCGTCGGCGCCCTGCTCCGCGGCATCCACGCGACGGCCGGTGCCCACCCCGGCCACGTCCTCGCCGCCGTGCACCACCGCCACCCCACGCTCGTCCCGCACCTCACCCGGACCACCCGACGCGCGCTGCTCCCCCACCTCGAGGAGGGCGACAGCGGCGTCGAGGCGGTCGTCCGGCGCGAGCTGGTGGCGAACGCCGAGGTGTTCGCCGCGCTGGAGACCGCGACCGCGCGCGCCCTCGGTGACGTCTCGCCGACCCGGCTGCGCCTGCACGATGTCCTGCTCTGGCTCGCGACGACGCTGCGGTGGGCGCACGCACACCGGGAGGGGGCGGCGATCAGGACCGACTAGACGACCGCACGCCCCAGCCGGGCGAGGGCGAGCGTCCAGGGATCGGCGCCGTCGGGGACGGGCACGCCCGGCGCGAACGCCGCGCCCGGACGTTCCCGCGCCGGCCCGCCCGGCACGAGCGCCGCCTGCGCGGCGACGACCTCGACGAGGTCGTCGTCCGGACGGAACGGGTGCCCGAGCGCGGTGGCGACGTCCCAGGCGTGCACGACGGAGTCGAGCAGGTGGAACCCGAGCACGGTGCCGACCGGGAACCGCTGCTCCGCCGAGATCTCGACCAGGAGGACCTCTCGCTCCCCCGGCGCCGCCGCGAACGCCGCGGCGACCGGCTCCGCGGAAGCCTCCCAGGCGGGCAGGAGCCCGCCCTCGTCGAAGGACCGTGGCGCAAAGGCCGCGACCGGCGCCCCCCCGTCCGCCACCGCGTCGGCGAACCCGTGGTTCTGGCCGACCATGTGCTCGAGCAGGGCGCGCAGGTCCCACCCGACGCACGGGCTCGGCCGGCCCAGGTCGCCGGGGCCGGCGCGCCGGATCTCCGCGGTCGCCACGTCGAGTGCACGCCGGTGCCGGGCGAGCGCGGCGGAATCCATCTGCATGAGTAGATCGTCTACCTATGTAGACGATTTCGTCAAGTCGCTAGGGTCACGTCGTGGCCGACGACCGCCCTGACCTCGGCGCGCTGGCCCATCGCCTGACCCGCGCGATCGCCGCGGCCGAGACCCCGATCCTCGCGACGCGCGGACTCACCATGTGGGACTACGTGGTGCTGACCGCGCTGACGTCCGGCCCCGCCCCGACCCAGGCCCAGCTCGCGGCGACGACCGGCCGGGACCAGACACGGCTCATCCCGATCCTCGAGGGGCTCGAGGGGCGGGACCTGCTCGGCCGCGCCCCGGACCCCGACGACCGACGCCGACGGGTCGTGACCCTCACCGCGTCCGGGCGCACCCTGCTCGCGGACTGCCGCGCCGCGATCCGCGCCCTCGAGGACCGGCTGCTCGACGACGTCGACCCCGACGACCGCGAACCGTTCGTCCGGGCGCTGCGACGGCTCGCGCGGGACGACCCCCGATGAGGCGTCAGTCCTCGAGCTCCTCGTGCCACAGCGAGGCCTTCGCCCGGTAGCTGCAGTCGACGGTGATGCCCCGGTCGTCGAGGAGCCGGTCGAACGCCGCGACGGTGTCGACCACTTCCGTGGGCCCGCAGTGGGTGGACAGCTCCACGTGCTCGTGGCCGCTCGGGAACCGGAAACGCTCCAGGTCGGCCCGGGGCAGTCCCAGCTGCGG
This sequence comes from Actinomycetospora sp., assembly GCA_025925615.1. Lineage (GTDB taxonomy): Bacteria > Actinomycetota > Actinomycetes > Mycobacteriales > Pseudonocardiaceae > Actinomycetospora. The sequence continues at coordinate 19,907 of JAICLN010000001.1, forward strand.
CGCGGACACCTTGACGCGGTGGACGAGCAGGGGGCCGTGCACCGCGAGCTCCTTGAGGCGGGCCTCGTCCACGGTCTCGTGCCCACCTTGTCGGGCCCACGAGCGCTGTCCCGGGGACAGGAGCTCCTGGGGGTCCAGGCCCCCGCCGATCACGTGCGCCGCCTCGCCCGGATCGACGTCCCGGCGCACCTCGAGGTCCTGCCAGGACGCCCCGGGCACCAGGTCGACCTCCACACGGACGCCGCGCGGGGCGTGGGGCTGACGGGCGGTGCCGCTGCGGCGCGCCGAGACCGCGAGGTCGTACCGACCGCGGGCACGCCGGCGCAGGCGGACCTCGATGCCGGCCCGCAGCAGGTCGAACGCGGAGGTGTCGAGGAGGTACATGCGCCGCTCGCTCCACGTCGGCGACGGGCGCCCGGCCAGGGCCTCGGCGGCGGGGGCGGCCGGGGTCAGCAGGAGCACCTTGAGCTCGACGCTGTCGGCGTGTGCACACCCCGCGAAGGAGCCGGCGAGCTCCTGGGGCGGTCCGAACCTGGGCACGTCCTCTCGACCTCCCGCCCGGTGGCGCCGAGTCCCCGGCGACGGCGCCACCCCGCCCGCGACCATAGCGGCACCTCCGGACGTCGGGCAGCTCCGCGCACCGAACCTGGGCGGACGGACGGGGCACCCCTGTCCCTCTCCCCCAGACCTGTCGTACCCCTGCGTTCCGCAGTACGGAACGTCCCGCGACGTCACATGATCGAGATTCGACGACGCACCGCTCCCCCTTGCCGACCCACGGTCATCTCCCTATGGTCGGCTGTGGCTCAGCACACACCGCTCGTCCGTCGGTGACTCCCAGTCGTCGGCCGACAGCCCGTGTCCTGCCGCCCAGTGGTCACCGAGATCGGCCGGACGGTCGGTCAGGCCTGTGGCGGCATCGCGCGCCGACCGGGACCCCCCGGGGCGCGCACGCGACCGGGAGGAGCGCACGGGAGTGCTCGAGCACCACCCCTGCACCACCGCTCCGTCCCGGACGCCGGGTCGTGACGTCCTGGTGACCCCACCACATCCGGCCGCGAGACGGCCCGGAGAAGCGTCGACGACGGGAACCGGTGAGGAGGTACGGGTGGTGGCGACGCCGCCGTCGGCAGCAAGGACATCCGACAAGAGGAGGGACGGCCGATGACGGCCACGGAAAGCGATCGCGGGTCCGAACTGCACGCAGCGGGCCTGGACGGGCAGAACAGGACAGCGCTGGGGCGACTGCTCGGCACCGGGAGCATCGGGTACGCCGAGGAGGGATCGGACGGGGTCATGCGGGCCACGGTCCGGATCCCGGAGGACGAGCTGATCTGGGAGCCCTCGATCCTCGTGTTCCCGCACGGCGGCGACGTCGAGCTCACGCTCATCAACGACGACAAGAACACCCACTGCGCGGTGCTGCCGAGCGATGGTGACCCGAAGATCATCTGGTTGGTGAACCACTCCAAGGGGTCGGCCCGCCTGCACCTGGGCGGCCCGGGCACCTACTACTACGGCTCGACGACCGGGAACGACGAGGGCCGCGGCCTCACCGCGGCACTCGTCTTCGGGGGCGAAGTGCCCGACTCGGCCAAGATCGACCGTCCCGCGCAGCCGCGCCCGTAAGGAGGAGCACCCATGACCGACTACGTGGACGCCGGTGAAGCCGTCCCCCACAAGACCCTCAGCGCCACGAAGGGCGAGGCGCCGGCCACCAGCGACGTCAACCACGAGCGCATCCAGAACGCCACGTCGGAGCCGGAGAACTGGCTCACCTACTACGGGACCTACGACGGGCAGCGGCACAGCCGGCTCGACGGGATCAACCGGGACAACGTCAAGAAGCTGGTCCCGGCCTGGGTGTTCCAGGCCGGGTCGGTGGGCCTGCAGTCCGGCTCGTCGACCTACTCGTTCGAGGCCTCCCCTCTCATCGTGGAAGGCGTCATGTACGTCTCCGGCCCCGAGGGCAAGCTCTGGGCCATCGATGCCACGACCGGCGAGGAGCTCTGGCGGTACCGGCACGCCTCCCCGTACGACGTCTCGCTGTGCTGCGGGAACGTCAACCGCGGCGTGGCCGTCGGCCACGGCAAGGTCTACCTGTACACCCTCAACGCCCACCTCATCGCCCTCGACGCGCAGACCGGAGACCTGGTCTTCGACGTGGTCAACGGCGACGTGCGCGCCGGGGAGAGCGGCACCGTCGCACCGCTGATCGTCAAGGACAAGGTCATCGTCGGGAGCTCCGGCGGCGAGTTCGGGCTCCGGGGTCACCTCGATGCCTTCGACGCGCAGACCGGCGAGCGCCAGTGGCGCTGCTACACGATCCCGAAGCCGGGCGAGCCCGGCTCGGAGACCTGGCCCGACGACGGCGAGGCGTGGCAGCGCGGCGGCGCGAACTGCTGGGTGACGCCGACGTACGACCCGGAGCTCGAGCTGCTCTACCAGGGCACGGGCAACCCGGCGCCGGACTTCGACGGCGGGGTCCGCGAGGGCGACAACCTCTACACCGACTCGACCATCGCGGTCGACGTGAACACCGGCGAGATCCGCTGGCACTACCAGTTCACGCCCCACGACCTGTGGGACTACGACTCGACGATGGAGAACGTCCTCTTCGACGCGCCGGACGGGCGGAAGCTGCTCGCCCACGCGGACAAGAACGGGTACTTCTTCGTCCTCGACCGGACCAACGGCGAGCTCGTCCGCGTCTTCCCCTTCGTCGACCGGATCACCTGGGGCGAGATCACGCCCGAGGGCAAGGTCACCGCGAAGGTGTACCCGGACGAGGAGGGCGTCCCGGTGCACTTCTGGCCGGGGCCGGCCGGCGGCAAGGAATGGACGCACATGGCGTACAGCCCCAACACGGGGCTGATCTACGTGCCGGTCCAGGAGGTCGGCGCGACCGCCACCCGCCGTCGCCGGGAGTTCAAGGAGAGCATCCCGTACTGGGGTGCGGGCGTGGCCGTCGACCTCGACGACCACTACGGCTTCGTGGCCGCCATCGACCCGCTGACCGGCGAGGAGAAGTGGCGCTGGCGCAACGAGTTCCCGATGTGCGCCTCGACGCTGAGCACGGGCGGCGGGCTGGTGTTCCAGGGCACGCCCACGGGTGAGTTCGTCGCGCTCGACGAGCAGACCGGCGAGAAGCTGTGGTCGTTCCAGTGCGGCAGCGGGCACCACAGCAGCCCGTCGACGTACAGTGTGAACGGCCGCCAGTACATCGCGGTCCCCACCGGGTGGGGCGGCTGGGTGGAGGGCTTCCTGCCCGGCCTGCTCGGCGCCGCCGCGGGTAGCGCAATCTTCGTGTTCGCGCTGCCGGAGAACTGATCGGCGATTTGTCGATCTCCGTCGTGTGAACCCGTGTTCCGCACGACATCCACGTCCGTTCGCGAGGAGGTGAATACCGTGGAGCTCCCTGTCTGGGAGGCCCCCGAGTTCGAGGAGATCGGGGTCGCCCCCGAGGTGACGATGTACGTCGCCCAGATGGACTGACCGCACAGAATGCCCGGAGGGGCGCCGGACGGGTTCCGGCGCCCCTTCGCGGTGTCCGGACCCGGACGTCGGGTGACCCCCGTCAGGAGAAGCATGAGCGTCGAGCAGACGGCCCCTCCGGAGGCCACCCGTTGGCTCTGCGAGATGTGTGGATTCATCTACGATCCGGAGGAGGGCGACCCCGACAGCGGAATCCCGCCCGGGACGCCCTTCGAGGACATCCCGGACGACTGGATGTGCCCGATCTGCGGGGCCGAGAAGTCGGACTTCCGCGCGCTGGAGCCGGGCGAGTTCCCGGAGATGTGAGGATGTCGATCAGATGATCACCGGGTACGGCCACTTCGCCCAGCTCGCCGACTCGCTGCAGTGGGACGAGACCGCCATCGACCTGACGGCCGACGCCGAGGCCTGGTCGCGGATCGGCGACGAGGAGCGCGAGCAGGTCCTGGGACTGCTCGCCGGGTTCGTCGTCGGCGAGACGTCGGTCGCCACGCATCTGACGAGCTTCCAGGCCGCGGCGAGCACCGACGACGCGATGCGGTCGGTCTTCGTCGCGCAGGCCCGGGACGAGGCCCGGCACGCGCGGTTCTTCGATCGCGTGGTCTCCGAGGTCGCGGGGGTCCCGGGCTCGAACCTCGACGAGCGTCTGGAGCACCTGCGCGAGCGGGTCAGCCCCGACCTCGTCGACCTGTTCGAGGAGCGCCTGCCGGCGATCGCCCAGCGCGTCGCCGACGACCCCGAGGGCCTGACCGCCGCGGTCGGGCTCTACCACATGATCCTCGAGGGGGTCGTCCTCACCGCGGGCCAGCACGCGCTGCTCGACACGCTCGAGAAGCTCTCGGTGAAGCTGCCCGGCGTGCACAAGGGGATGGAGCTGGTCCTGCGCGACGAGCGCTGGCACATCGGCTTCGGGTCCCGCGTCATCCAGAGCGCCGACATCGTGGACGACGAGATGGAGGAGCTGCTCAAGGCCGGGACCAAGGCCGCGTCGGCCTGGGGCGACCTCATCTCGTCCGCCGACGTCGACAAGGTGGAGCACCTGCACCGTCGTCGTCTCAAGTCCGTCGGCATCAAGTTCTGGTAGCCACCCGCGCCCGGGCAGGGTGACCTCGGAGCGGTTCGCCCGTTGTCACCGACATGACGGTGTGGGCCGGCATCGCCGGGGCGGCGGACGCCGCGGAACTGCACGACTCCGTGGCGACCGCCGGGATCGTCCGGGTGTTCACGCCCCGCGTGCGCAGTGCCTGCCGGGACGGGACGTTGCACGCGCACCGGGAGCACGACGGCTCCGATGCACCGTGGTCGATCCCGCTGGTCTGCGCGCTCGCCTGGCGCGCGGGGCACGGCGCGGCCCGGCAGCGGGCGATGTGCCCGCTGTGCATGCTGCTCTCCCGCGCGAGGCCGGTGGTCGTACCCCGGCCCCGCGCGAGGTGAGCTGCGGTCAGGCCGCGACGCCGAGCGCGGACCCGACGCGGCGGACGGCACCGAGCGCCTGGTCCGCGGGCCGCTGCTGCTCACCGGCCTGGGCGGAGAGGACCACCAGCGCGCCGGTCAGGGCCGGCACCGCGAGCTGGAAGTACTTCAGCTGGCGCTGGGCCTGGGCCGCCCCGATCGGCAGCTGCTCGGCGGCCTGGCTGACGGCCTGCCCGGCCTGCTTGTCGACCTCCTGCACGGCCTGCGCCGCTCCCCCACGGCCCGCCTGCGTGGTGCCGCGGTCGAGGTGGGTCGTCGTGCTCGACGAGACCCCGGGCGAGGCGTGGATGACGGCGTCCTCGACCTTCTTGCCGAGGACCCGGGTGTAAGCGGTCGCGGCCAGCGCGGCACCGGTGAGGGCGAGCTTCGCCACCACGGTGCCGGTGTGGCCCTTCTGGTAAACGGCGCGCTTGCGGTTGGTGGCCAGCAGGCCCGCACCCCCGATGAGGTGGGCGCCCACGAAGGCGGCGTTGACCGGGCTCCACTTGGCCCAGCCGATGCTGGTGATCCGTGCGGTGGTGCGCTGCTGGTCGGCTTCCTCGGCCGCCGCGTTGAGGCCGGCGACGCCGAACAGCGAACCGCCGAACCAGGCGGCGAGACCGAGGTCGTGCAGGGCGCGCAGGCCCGTGTCGCGTGTGCTCATGGACCGTGTTGCCCTGCGTGTCGGTCCCCGCAACCGTCGACGGCATCACCGTGGATCGACGGTGGGGCCGGCGGTTTGATGGGTACCACCGCGCGTGAAGCCCGCCCAGCTCGTGTCCGCCGGTCTCATCGCGCGCAGCGTGGCCCGGGGCGTCCGGCACCCGCAGGACCCCGACCGGCGGTCCCGTCGGGTGCAACCGCCCGAGCCGGATCGCCCGCCCGGCGCCCGCGCCGAGAAGCCCACCGAGATCCCACCGGCCGGCTGGTGGCAGATCGTGCGGCGGGCCTTCGCCGAGGGCAGCAAGGACAACGTGAGCATGCTCGCCGGCGGCGTCGCGTTCTTCGGCTTCCTGGCGATCTTCCCGGCGCTCATCGCGCTGGTGTCGCTCTACGGGCTCGTGGCCGATCCCGCGCAGGCCGCGCAGACGCTGGAGAGCCTCACCTCCGGTCTCCCGGAGAGCGCCCGCCCCCTGGTCGCCGACCAGCTGCAGGCCGTGGTCACCAGCAGCAGCGGCGGCCTCACCACCGGGCTCATCATCTCCGCGCTGGCGGCGCTGTTCAGCGCGTCCAGCGGCGTCCAGAACCTCATGGCCGCGATCAACATCGCCTACGACGAGACCGAGGGCCGCGGAGCGGTGAAGCTCCGCCTGCTGGCGCTGACGCTGACGATCGGGGCCGTCGTGTTCGTCATCGTCGCCATCGCCCTGGTCGCCGTCGCCCCGGTCGTCCTCGACCTGCTCGGACCGACCGGGCAGATTCTCGGCCAGGTCGTGCGCTGGGTGCTGCTCGTGGTGCTCGTCGTGCTCGCCCTCGCCGTCCTCTACCGGACCGCGCCCGACCGCGACGCGCCCCGCTTCCGCTGGGTCAGCCTGGGCTCGGTCGCGGCGACCGTGCTGTGGGTCGTGGGCAGCGTGGTGTTCAGCCTCTACGTCAACAACTTCGGCAGCTACAACAAGACCTACGGCGCGCTGGCGGGCGTCATCGTGCTCATGCTCTGGATGTACCTCACGAGCTACATCGTGCTGCTCGGCGCAGAGATCAACTCGGAGTCGGAGTACCAGACGGCCGCGGACACCACCCGCGGGGAGGCACGGCCCATGGGGAGGCGGGGCGCGACGAAGGCCGACGACGTGGCCGCCGGCCGGGCCGGGTGAGCGTCAGTCCTGGAGGGCGTGCAGCGCCGCGGCGTACGCGTCGGCGGCGCGGGTGCGGGCCGCCAGGGCCCGCGAGCCGGTGGTGGTGAGCCGGTAGCGCCGGGGGTCGGCGGGCGCGCGGCGCAGCAGCCGGTTGCGGTGCAGGCGGTGCAGCGAGGCGAAGATCTGCTGTGCCGAGGGCTGTGGTGTGCCGGCGGCGGTGTCGCGCAACCGTTGCGCCACCTCGTATCCGTCGCGGTCACCCGAGGTCAGGGCCGCGAGCACGAGCGTGTCGCACCGTTCACGGTCGCGCAGGCCGGCCGCAGGCGCACCCGGCGTCGTCGTCCTCGTCCTCGTCGTCGGGGTGCTCATGCTGCACTCCTCCCCTGGCCGCGGAGCAGCTCGAGCAGCTCGGAGAGCGACTGCACGACGTGGCTCGCGCCGGCCTCGGTCAGTTCGTCGTCGGAGAACCCGCCGGTGCGCACCGCGAGGAACGGCACCCCGGCGCGCACGCCGGACCGACCGTCCCACACCGAGTCGCCCACGAGCACGGCGTCGTCGCTGCCCGCCTGCTCGAGGGCGAGCTCGACGAGATCGGGCGCCGGCTTGCTCGCCTCGACGTCGCCGGAGGTGACGACGGCATGGGCGTACCGCCGGCCGTCGACGAGGCCGAGGAGGTGCTCGGACTGCTCCCCGCTGCCGGAGGTGGCCAGCACGATCCGCAGCCCGTCCTCGCGCAGCCCGACGAGCAGCGCCTCGGCGTCCGGGAACGCCGCGACCTCACCGATCAGGGCGTCGAACTCCTCGCCGTGCGCCGCGCGCACGGCGTCGCCGTAGTCCGCCTCGGCCTGCTCGCCGGCCACGTGCGTGACCAGCTGGTCCCCGCCCATGCCGACGGCGCGGTGCAGGTGCCAGACCGGCAGCGTCGTGCCCATGCGGCGGAACGCCCGGTACCAGGCCAGGGCGTGCTGGTAGTTCGAGTCGACGAGGGTGCCGTCGACGTCGAGGATCGCGGTGTCGGGCATGGGCGCGGGAGTGCCCGGTCGGTCGTCGGTGCCAATCCCGGGTCGGGCATGGTTGTGCCGTGACCATTGTGTTCCCGGCCCGCGACCAGTAGCCCTGCACCGTGGACGTCGGAGTCGCCGGGATCGTGTTCGCGCTCGTCGCGCTCGCGGAGCTTCCCGACACCAGCGCCGTGGCGGCCGTCGTCCTCGGCAGCAAGTTCCCACCCCGCCTGGTCCTGCTCGGCGCGATCGCGGCACACACCGTGCAGACCGTGGTCTCGGTGGCGGCCGGGAGCGTCGTGGCGCTGCTCCCCCGGCGGCCGCTCGAGTTCGCGCTGGTCGTGGTCTTCCTCGTCGCGGCCGCGCTCGTCCTGCGCGAGGACGACGACGATGACGACGAGCCGGATCTCGACGCGGCGCCCCGGTCGTCCTGGCGGATCGTCGGCATGTCGTTCGGTGTGGTCCTGCTCGCCGAGCTGGGCGACCCGACGCAGATCGTCACCGCGACCCTCGCGGCCCACTACGACGACCCGCTCGCCGTCGGGATCGGCAGCGCCCTCGCGCTCTGGGTGGTCTCGGCCGTGGCCGTGTACGGCGGCGACCGGCTGCGCCGGGTGGTCCCCGCCGAGTGGTTGACCCGGACCGCCGCGCTGATCCTGGTGGTCCTCGCCGTGCTCACCCTGATCGAGGCGATCACGGGGTCATGATCGCGCGGATCGTCCTGGGCGTGCTCGCCGGAGATGCGGGGTGGCTCGCGGGCTTGACGGGTCGGCCTCCACCCCGTCTCCGTCCCGCGGTGGAGGCGTCGGCCCCCGCCCCGGGGCGACGATGGGGCCGTGCCCGACACCCTGCCTCGCCTCCCCTTCCCCACCCCCGACCCGCTCGGACTGGCCCCGGCGCTCGGGCCGCTGCGCGAGCACTCCCCCGTCACGCGCGTGCGCACCCGCGTCGGCGACGAGGCGTGGCTGGTCACCGGGTACGCCCAGGTGCGCTCGCTGCTCGCCGACCCGCGCCTCGGCCGGTCCCACCCCGAGCCCGAGAAGGCCGCGCGGCTGCACGACGGGGCGTTGCTGGGCGGCCCGATGGGCGACCACGAGCAGGAGCGCGAGTTCCACCAGCGGATGCGCCGGCTGCTCGCGCCCGCGTTCTCCGCCCGGCGCATGCGCCGCCTCGGCGACCACGTCGGGGAGCTGGTCGGCGGCATGGTCGACGATCTGCTGGCCCGCGATCAGCCGGCCGACCTGCACGCCGTGATCGCCGAGCCGCTGCCCGCCCTGGTCATCTGCGAGCTCCTCGGCGTCCCGTACTCGGACCGGTCCCGCTTCCGGGTCTGGTCCACCCAGGCCGCGACCATCGACGACGCCGCGGTCAGCCGGGCCGGCGTCACCGCGCTGGGGACCTTCGTGGCCGGGCTGCTGGAGGCGAAGCGTGCCGACCCCGGCGAGGACGTGCTCTCCGACCTCGTCGCGGCGCAGCACGAGGATCCGACGCTGACCGACCTCATGGTCGCCGGGATGGCGACCGGGCTGCTCTTCGCCGGCCACGAGACCACCGTGAACCGGATCGACGCCGGGGTGCTGCGTCTGTTCCCGCACGACGGCGACCCGGTACCACTCTCCTCCCCCGACGACGTGGCCCACGCGGTCGAGGAGCTCCTCCGGCTGCCGGTGCCCGGCGGCGGACGCGGCGGCGGCCTGATCCGCTACGCCCGCGAGGAGGTCGAGATCGACGGCACCGTGATCGCCCCGGGCGACGCCGTGGTGCTGTCGATCGGCGCGGCGAACCAGGACCCGTCGGTGTTCACCTCGCCCACGGAGCTCGACCTGGGGCGCACCGACAACCCGCACCTGGGCTTCGGCCACGGAGTGCACCACTGCATCGGGGCGAGCCTCGCGCGGGTCGAGCTGCGGGCGGTGTTCGCGACGCTGCCCGCGCGCGTCCCGACGCTGCGGGCCGCCGTCCCGCCCGCGGCGCTGCGGTGCCGCGAGGACAGCCTCACCGGGGGGCTGCTGGAGCTGCCCGTCACCTGGTGAGCCTCAGCCGAACTCGTCGACGGTGATCCTGCCCGCCTCAGACGAGCGACGACCGGGGTCGCCGCAGGGCGTGTGCCACGTTCCAGCGGACCGCGCCGGCGAGGTCGCGGGCGTGCTCGGCCACCGTGAGGTCGCGGGCGGGGCGGGCGGCCGCGACGGCGGCGTCGAGGTCGAACCCGTGGTCGCGCAGGACCTCGGAGAAGTCGCGCTGCAACGGGGCGAAGCACTCGTAGCCCGCCTCCCGGTAGAACCGCCGGAACAGCGGCCGGAAGAGCCGGACGCGTTCGTGCAGGCCCGAGGAGTGCGACATCGGGTTCTTGTGCCGGGCCAGGACGTAATCGGGCAGGACGTCGGCGAACGCGCGGCGCAGGATCCACTTCTCGTACCCGTCGCGGATCTTCAGCTCGCGGGGCAGCCGCATGGCGAGCTCGAGCAAGGCGGGGTCGAGGAACGGCACCCGCGCCTCGACGCACTGCGACATCGACGTCCGGTCGACGCGCTGCAGCTCGGTGTGGCTCAACCAGCGCAGCTTGTGCAGGAAGAGCCGGCGGACGTCGTGCTCACTGATCTGCCGGTACATGTCGTACCCGCCGAACAGCTCGTCCGAGCCGTCACCGGTGAGCACGACCTTCACCCCGGCGGCGTGGACGGCCGCGAACAGCCGTCGGGAGACGACGGCGTTGATGATGTCGCCGTACTCGGTGAGCTCCGAGACCCGCACGGCCTCGGCCACCTCGCGCAGCCCGATCGACGCGGGCCGGACCGGCACCACGACGTGCTCGACGCCGAGGTCCGCGCACAACCGGCGGGCGTAGGCGACGTCCTCGCTGCCCTCCGTGCCGACGGTGAACGCGACGCAGTCCGGGTGCAGTGCGTGCACCTGGGTCAGGGTGAGCGAGCTGTCCAGGCCGCCGGAGAGGATGACCCCCACCCGCAGGTCGGTGTCGACGCGGCAGGCGACGGCGTCGGTGAAGGTCGCGCGGACGGCTGCGGCGGCCTCGTCGACGTCGGTGATCGGCGGGGCCTCCCCCAGCCGGTAGAGGTCGAGGTAGGCGTGCAGGTCGGGGTCCGTGGCCGGGTCGGCCCAGCCACAGTGCCCGGGCGGGACCTCGTGGACCCGGGCGCCGAGCCCCACCAGCGCCTTGATCTCGGAGGCGACGTGCAGCCGGCCGTCGTGACGGGCCCAGTAGAGCGGCTTGACCCCGACGGGGTCGCGGGCGAGGAACACCCGGCGGGTCCCGGTCTCGACGATCGCCAGCGCGAACTCCCCGCGCATCCGGCGCAGCCCGTCCTCACCCCAGGCCAGGACGGCCTCGAGCGCGACCTCGGTGTCGCCGAGGGTCCGGGTGGGGCCCAGCTCCGCGCGCAGCTCGGCGTGGTTGAAGATCTCGCCGTTGAGGTTGATCGTCCAGCGTCCGTCGGCGCTCGCCCAGGGCTGTACCGCGTGCTCCCGGTCGACGATGCACAGCCGGGCGGTGCCGAGCAGCGCCTCGGGCGCC
>JAICLN010000077.1 GCA_025925615.1 Actinomycetospora sp.
CGACGCAGCTGACGAGCACCGCCCCGTCGTCGGGACCTCCCGGCGACGGCGCGGCCCGCTGCCAGTGACCACCGGGCACCAGCAGCGCCGGCCGGCCGCCGTCCGGCGCCCCGGGGCCCAGCACGTGCGCCGTGCCCGGGCCGGCGGGGGCGTCGCCGTCCCCGCCGAGCCACAGCGAGAGCGACGCGCCGCGGTGCCAGAACCACAGCTCGTCGGAGCGCACCCGGTGCCACACCGACTCCTCGCCGGGGCCGAGGACGTAGTGGATCGCGGTCGCGGTCGGGCGCGTCGCCCCGTAGCCGGGCGGGTCCACCGTCACCGTCGAGGCCCAGATGCGCCGGTACCACCCGCCCTCCGGGTGGGCCTCCAGGTCGAGCGCGGCGGCCAACGCCGGCCGCTGCCGGTTCACGCGGTCATGTCCAGGGTGGCGACGACCTTCGTCGGGACGATGCGCACGACGAGCTCGCCCGGCACCGCGTTGCGCCTCCCGAACTCCTCCGCGCGGTCCGGGCCCATGTAGCGGGCGCCGAGCTCGGTCGCGGTGCGCCGCAGCTCGTCGGGGTCCGAGGACAACGTCACGGTGCCCTGGACCTGGACGAAGGCGAAGGGCGGCTCCTCCAGGTCGACGCAGAGGACGACCCGCGGATCGCGGGCCAGCGCGCGCCCCTTCGCCGTGTCGCCGCCCGTGTTGAACACCAGCGTGGAGTCCTCGCCCTCGCCCTCGAGCAGGAACCAGATCGGCGCGACCAGGGGGCGGCCGTCGCGGGCGGTCCAGCCGAGCTTGCCGGTGCGGGTGCCGTGGGAGAGAAACGCGCGGACGTCGGGCTCGGAGAGGCTCGCCATGATCGGCAAGGGTAGGGCGGTCGGGGCCGCCGTGGTCAGGGCGCGGCGCCGAGGGCGCCCGAGAGCCGGCTCATCGCCGCGCGCACGGAGGTCAGCGCCCCGATGCAGCTGTTGGCGTCCAGCGGCACCGTCGGGCCGGTGCCGGGGCAGCCGCGGGCGACGTAGTCGTCGTGCGCGGCGCCGACCGCGGCCGCCGCGCCGGTCACGGCGGCGTTCGGGATCGCGGTCGCCGCGGTGCGTGCGGTGGAGGCGCTCTCCTCGACCCAGCGCCCGCAGCGCGGCCACACGGCGCGGGCGTCGGGCGAGGAGTAGCAGGGGTCGGCCAGCGCCAGGGAGAGCTTCTGGCGGGCGGAGTCCGGTGAGCGGGCCTCGACGACCGGGCCCTGGGTCGCCGCGCCGTCCGAGGACTGGCCGGAGGGGACGACCGCGGGACCGTTCCCCGCACACCCCGCCAGCAGGACGACCGCGAGGGCGGTGAGGGCGAGTCCGCGTGCGGCCGTCGCCGGTCCCCGCCGTCCGCCGTCGTCGCCGTCCACGCCCGCACGGTGTCACGGACGCCCGTCACGTGCGCGTCGGGTCAGTGCCGCGTACTCCTCCGGAGTGTCCGCATCGCGCACGGCGTCCAGATCCGGGTCGACGGAGCGCAGGACGGGGTCGGCGAGCAGGTCGTCCGCGGTGAGCTCACGGACGACGCTCGCGGCGAAGAGGTCGCCGGGACGGCGGGCGCCGGTGTCGAGGAGCGCGGCGGCCCGGTCCCCGAGCGCGGTCCGGTACGCGGCCGCGAGCGGCTGGCGGTGGCCGTGGACCACGGGCAGCGCGACCTCGGCGTCGTCCAGCGCAGCGAGCACCGCCGCGACGTAGGCCGGGTGGATCAGCGGCAGGTCCACGGAGCAGACGAAGGCGACGGTGCTGTCGTGCGCCGCCGCCGCGCGCAGCCCGGTGGCCAGCCCCTGCAGCGGGCCGCGTCCGGGGGTGTCGTCGGTGACCGTGACGAGCCGGGCGGGGTCCAGGCGGGCCGGGTCGACCGTCCGGGGGGTGTCCGCCGCACCCACGATCACGACGGGTCCGGTGAGCGCCTCGGCCAGGATGCCCACGACGTGATCGAGCAGGGTGCCGTCGCTCCAGGTCAGCCGGGCCTTGTCGGTCCCCATCCGGCGGGAGCGCCCGCCGGCGAGGACGACGGCCGCGGCGGGGGACGTCTCGTGCGACACAGCCCTGATTGTCCCGCGTGGTTCGCGCCTACCCGCAGGGAGAACGGGAGCCGAGTACCGGATTCCCGGGCCGGGACATCCGGCGGGAGGAGGACGAGAGACGTGACCGACGACAGGAACGGGACCTCCGGCGGCCGTGGCGAGCCGGACGACGCGCGGCGCGGGCACATCGCCCCGACGCCGGGCAACGCCGAGGAGGCGCGGGCCGACCGGGACATGGCCGAGGCCGAGCGGGCCGTCGCGCAGGGCGCGGCGAGCGAGCAGCAGGCCGCCCTGGTGGACAAGATCTCGGAGGCACGCACGCACGAGGAGCGCCGCCGGCTCTGGCTGAGTGCCTAGGCGGGCTCCGCATCGACGGGAACGACGGGTTCTGCTTGTCTAACCGGCCATGAGCATCCCGTCGGACCTCGAGATCGCGCAGAAGGCGACGCTGAAGCCGCTGGACGACATCGCCGCTTCCATGGATCTGCCTGCGCACCTGCTGGAGATGCACGGCCGCGACGTCGCGAAGATCGAGCTCGACGCCATCGACGCGATGGCCGACCGTCCGCGGGCGAAGTACGTGGTCGTGACCGCGATCACGCCGACCCCGCTGGGCGAGGGCAAGACGACGACCACCGTCGGGCTCGGCCAGGCGTTCTCGCACATCGGCAGGCGCGGCGTCGTCGCCATCCGCCAGCCGTCGATGGGTCCGACGTTCGGCATCAAGGGCGGGGCGGCGGGCGGCGGCTGGTCGCAGGTCGTGCCGATGGAGAAGTTCAACCTCCACCTCACCGGCGACTTCCACGCCGTCACGAGCGCGCACAACATGCTCTCCGCCGTGCTGGACAACCACCTCTACCAGGGCAACGCCTCGGGACTGGACCCCTACCGCGTCACCTGGCGCCGGGTGCTCGACGTCAACGACCGCGCGCTGCGCAACGTCGTCACCGGTCTCGGCGGGCGCATGGACGGCGTACCGCGCGAGTCCGGGTTCGACATCACCTCGGCGAGCGAGGTCATGGCGCTGCTCGCGCTGTCGAACTCGCTGGAGGACATGCGCGCGCGGCTCGGGCGCATCGTCGTCGGGTACACCCGCGACGGCGATGCGGTGACCGCCGAGGACATCCACGCCGCCGGGGCGATGGCGGCGCTGATGCGCGACGCGCTCAAACCGAACCTCATGCAGACCCTGGAGAACACGCCGGTCCTGGTGCACGCCGGGCCGTTCGGCAACATCGCGACCGGCAACTCCTCGATCGTCGCCGACCGGATCGGGATCCACTGCGGGGACTACCTCGTCACCGAGGCGGGCTTCGGCGCCGACATGGGCGCGGAGCGCTTCTTCAACATCAAGTGCCGCACCTCCGGCATGGCGCCGGACGCGGCCGTCGTCGTCGCCACGGTGCGGGCGCTGAAGGCGCACTCCGGCAACCACAAGATCGTCGCGGGCAAGGACCTGCCGCCGGCCCTGCTCGAGGAGAACCCCGAGGAGGTCCACGCCGGCGGGGCGAACCTGCGCAAGCAGATCGAGAACATGCGCATCCACGGCGTCTCGCCGGTGGTGTGCGTCAACGCCTTCCCCACCGACCACCCCTCGGAGCACCAGGCGATCCGGGAGATCGGCGAGTCGATGGGGGCGCGGGTCGCGGTGTCGACGCACTTCACCGACGGGGGCGCCGGCGGCGTCGAGCTCGCCGAGGCGGTCGCGGAGGCGGCGGACGAGCCGAGCGACTTCCGCTTCCTCTACGCCGACGACGCCCCGCTGCGCGAGAAGATCGAGGCGGTCGCGACGAAGGTCTACGGCGCCGACGGTGTCGACTACGCGCCGGCCGCGAACACCTCGATCGACCTGTACGAGCGGAACGGGTTCGGCGGGCTCCCGGTCTGCATCGCCAAGACGCACCTGTCGATCTCGTCCGACCCGACGCTGCTCGGCGCGCCCACCGGCTGGCGGATGCCGGTGCGCGAGGTGCGAGCGTCGGTCGGGGCCGGGTTCGTCTACCCCATCTGCGGCGACATGCGCACGATGCCGGGCCTGGGCAAGAACCCCCAGGCCCACCACATCGACGTGGAGCCGGACGGGACGATCGTGGGGTTGTTCTGACGCACACGACCGGAGGTCCAATGCGTGCCATCGGCGAGGTGCCGCTGGGGAAGTTCGCCGAGGCCCTCGCCGCTCGCGGGCCCGGCCCGGCGGCGGGGTCGACGGCGGCCGCGACGACGGCGCTGGCGGCCGGGCTGGCGGGGAAGGTCGCCCGGGGGGCCGCCCGTACCGACCCGGCCGCCCTCGACCTCGCCCACGAGCTCGACGGCCTGCGCGCGACGGCGCTGACCCTCGCCGACGACGACGTGGCCGCGTTCTCCGGCTTCCTCGCCGCGCGCAAGGCCCCGGGCGGCGCGGCCGCGGCGACCGAGGCGATCGTCCAGGTGCCGATGGACGTCCTCGCGGCGGCCTGCCGCGTCACCGAGATCGCCGCCGCGCTCGCCGAGCACGGGCCGGACGCGCTCACCGGCGACGCGGTCACCGCGGCGCTGCTCGCGGCGGCCGCGGCGGAGTCGGCGTCCGCGCTGGTCGGGGCGAACATCGCCGACACCGGAGAGGTCGCCGGCGGGCTCGACGGGTGGGGTGACCCGCGCGTCGAGGACGCCGAGGAGCGGGCCGGGGAGGCCCGCCGGCTGGCCGAGCGGGCCGCGTTCTAGTGGCCGGGAGACGCAGCATCGCCGGTGAGCACGCCGATCGGGGAGCTCGACCCGTGACGGCCGACCCGGTCGTCGTCGAGATGGTCCGCGGCGACCTCGTCGAGTCCGCGCACGCGGTCTCGCTGGTGGTGCTCGCCCCCGACGGGTCCGTGCTCACGACGGCGGGTGCGGTCGACCGGCCCGTGTACGGGCGCTCCTCCCTCAAGCCCGCCCAGGCGGTGGCCGTGCTCGACGCGGGCACCGACCTCACCGACGCCGAGGTCGCCCTCGCCGCGGCGTCGCACTCCGGCGAGCCGGCGCATCTCGAGGCCGTCGCGACCCTGCTCGCCCGCCACGGGCTCACCCCGGACGCGCTGCGCTGCGTGCCCGACCTCCCCCTCGGCATCGAGGCGGCCCATGCCTACCTCGCCGCGGGCCACCTCCCGACGCGACTGGCCATGAACTGCTCCGGCAAGCACGCCGCGATGCTCGCCGCGACCCACGGCGACCCGGACTACCTGCGGCCCGACCACCCGATGCAGCGGGCGTGCCGGGACGCGCTCGCCGACCTCGCGGGCCCCGTCCTCGCCACCAGCACCGACGGGTGCGGTGCGCCCGCCTTCGCGACGACCCTGACCGACCTGGCTCGCCTGCCGTGGGCCCTGTACCACGCCGGCCCGGGGACGACGGCGGGTCGCGTCGCCACCGCGATGCGGGCGCATCCGTGGTTGGTGGCCGGCACCGGGCGGCTGGACACGGCCGTGATGCGCGAGGTGCCCGGCAGCCTGGCGAAGATCGGGGCCGAGGGTGTCGTGGTCGCCGCCCTGCCCGACGGCACCGCGCTCGCCGCGAAGGTCGACGACGGCCACGTCCGGGCGCTCGGCCCGGTCCTGCTCGACCTGCTGGCCGCCACGGGGCTCGTCGTGCCGGACGCACTCGTCGAAGTGGCCGCACCCGCCGTCGTCGGAGGTGGGCGTCCGGTCGGGGTACTCCGGACCCGCCCGTGGAGCAACGGACACGCTGACTCGGCCGAGTGATGTCACCAAACGTGTCGGTAGGGCGACGTCGGGTGGGGGACGGCGGTGTGGGAGCCTGACCCATCTGCGCCACCCCTGGGCCGAGCGGCTCCGCGCCGCCGCGGCCGAACCGTCGAGGAGTCCGCATGCCCGTCTGTCTGGTCGCGGCCGCCGACGTCGAGACGGGGAAGCGGGTGGCGAGCGGGGTCGACGACCGGTTCGAGCACACCCGCGTGGTCGACCTCACCGACCTGCTCGTGACCATCGCGAGTGATCGGCCCGACGTCGTCGTGGTCGCCGCGGACCTCGCGCCGTCCGGCGCGCCGGCCTCGGCGTGGGTCGCGGCCGTCCGGGCCGTGCGGGAGGCGGCGCCGGACATCGCGGTGCTCGTCGCCGGCCCGGCGGACGCCGGTCGTGACGCCGAGCACCGGCTCGCCGCCCTCGCGCTCGACCTCGGGGCGCGGGGCTTCCTGCGCTCGGGGGAGCAGGTGGGCCCCCGCCCGTTCGGCGTCCCGGGCCGCCCGGCCACGGCGGAGCTGTCCCGGCGCGAGATGGACGTCCTGCTCGGGATGACCGAGGGACTGTCGAACTCCGAGATCGCGGCCGCCCTCGTGCTCGCCGAGGACACGGTCAAGACCCACGCCCGCCGGCTCTTCCGCAAGCTCGGCGCGGGCGACCGCGCGGACGCCGTGGCCCGCGGGTTCCGGCAGGGCATCCTGCGCTGACCGCCCGTCCACCCTCGGCGTGGGATCGGTGACGTTGACCGGAGCCCGCGCCGTGTGGTGACCTCTCGGATCGACGGACGTGGAGGAAGCCGGTGTGAATCCGGCGCGGTCCCGCCACTGTCACCGGGGAGCGGACCCCACGCATGGCCACGGCCGGGAGACCGGCGGGAAGGCCGGGGCGAGCAGCGATCCGGGAGCCAGGAGACTCCGGCCGTCGCGAGGTACGCCGTCGGCCCGTCGTGGGTCGCCGTCGATCGGGCGAGGAACCCGAGGAAGGCCTGCGATGTCGCACCCCCGTCCCGGCTCCGGACCGCGCGCCCTGCGCCGCCGGTCCGGTTGCCCCCGTCCCGAGAACCCCGACGGCCGTGACCGCCTGCTCGCCGACCTGCGCGCCGCGCTCGCGACGGCGTGGCTCGCCGAGGACCCGCTGCCGCTGGAGCACCTCGGCGCGGGGCCCGTCCGCTCGCGCGACGACATCGCCGCGCGGGTCGACTCGCTGGCCCACGCCCTCTGCGACCGCATGGACGCCGAGCACTGGGACCCCGGAGCCGCCCCGCTCGCGGTGACCTCCGTGCTGGCCGCGTCCGTCCCCGCCGCGGAGGCGCTGCTGCTGCGGGCTGCCGGTCCCGAGGGTCGGGCGCGGGAGGTGCGGTGACGGCGGTCCGCGTGACCGACGACCCGCCCGACGTCGACCCGGGCCACGACGTCGACCCGGGCCACGACGTCGACCCGGGCCACGACGTCGACCTGGGCCATCACGGCGACGCCGAGGTCGGCCCGGGGCTGGTCGACCTCGCGGTCAACGTCCGCTCCGGTACGCCGCCGGCCTGGCTCGCGGCGCGCCTCGCGGCGTCGATGGGTGGGTTGGCCGCCTACCCGGACGCGACCGCCGCCCGCGTCGCCGCGGCCGCCGCGCACGGCCGCACCCCGGCGCAGGTGTGGCCGGTCGCGGGCGTCGCGGAGGCGTTCGTGCTGCTCGCCCGGGCCCTGCGCCCGCGGCACGCAGTGGTCGTCCACCCGCAGTTCACCGAGCCCGAGGCGGCGCTGCGCGCGGCGGGCCACGCGGTCGACCGGCTCGTCCTCGACGGCGGGTTCACGCTCGACCCGGCGCGTGTGCCGGTCGATGCCGACCTCGTCGTCGTCGGGAACCCCACCAACCCGACGTCGGTGCTGCACCCGGCGGGGACGGTGGCCGCCCTCGCCCGGCCGGGCCGCGTGCTCGTCGTCGACGAGGCCTTCGCCGACACCGTGCCCGGCGAGCCGGAGTCGCTGGCGGCGCGCGACGACCTGCCCGGCCTGGTCGTGCTGCGCAGCCTCACCAAGACCTGGGGACTCGCCGGGTTGCGGGTCGGCTACCTCCTGGCCGCGCCGGACCTGGTCGACCGGCTCGCCGCCGCGGCCCCGCCCTGGTCGGTGTCCACCCCGGCCCTGGCCGCCCTGTCGGCGTGCACGACAGCGGGTGCGCGGGCCGAGGCCGACGTGGCGGCCCGCTCGCTGGCGGGCGACCGGGCGCACCTGCTCGCGGGGCTCTCCGGCATCCCCGGCGTCGAGGTGCGGGGGGAGCCGGCGTCGAGCTTCCTGCTCCTGCGCACGCCGGGCCGTCCCGACGTCCGCGGCCTGCTGCGCGAGCGCGGCTGGGCGGTGCGGCGCGGGGACACGTTCCCGGGTCTCGACGGCGAGCACATCCGCGTCGCCGTCCGGGACCGGCCGACCTCCGACGCGTTCGTCGCGGAGCTCGCCGCGGTGCTGCGGTGAGCGCCCTCGAACCGGGCGACGCCGCGGCGCTGCACCGCGTCCTCGCGGCCCGCCGTGACGTGCGGACCGGCTTCACCTCCGAGCCGGTGGACGACGCCGTGCTCCGCCGGGTGCTCGCCGCCGCGCACACCGCTCCGAGCGTCGGGTTCTCCCAGCCCTGGGACTTCCTCGTGCTGCGCGACCCGGCGCTGCGCGCGGAGCTCGCGTCGCTGGCCTCGGCCCAGCGCGACGCCTTCGCCGCCTCCCTGCCCGCCGCCCGGGCCCGGACGTTCGCCGGGCTGAAGGTCGAGGCGATCCGCGAGGCGCCGCTCGGCGTCGTCGTGACCTGCGACCCGACCCGCGGCGGCCGCCACGTGCTGGGCCGGCAGACCCAGCCCCGGATGGCGGCGCACTCGGTGGCCGGGGCGGTGCAGAACCTGTGGCTCGCCGCGCGGGCCGAGGCCCTCGGCGTCGGGTGGGTCAGCTTCTTCGCGGAGCGCGAGCTGGCCGCGCTGCTCGGCGCCCGGGTCGGGATGCCGCCGCACCTCGAGATCGTCGCCTACCTCTGTCTCGGGCACGTGTCGGCGTTCGCCGACGAGCCCGAGCTCCAATCCGCCGGCTGGGCCCGGCGCCGACCGCTGGAGTGGGCCGTGCACGAGGACGTCTGGGGACGACACGACGGCGGCGACGCCCTCGACGCGGCGGTGGCCGCCTGCGCGTCGCTCGACGTCGCCGAGGGGGAGGCCGCCGCCCGCGAGCGGTTGACCCGCATGACGGTGCCGTCCGGGGCGCTCGGGCAGGTCGCCGAGGTCGGGGTGCGGCTTTCTGGGCTCGCCGGGTCGTGCCCGCCGCCGGTGCCCGAGCCGGCCGTCGTCGCGGTGTTCGCCGGCGACCACGGCGTGCACGCCCGCGGGGTGACGCCCTGGCCGCAGGAGGTGACCCACCAGATGGTGGCCAACTTCCTGGCCGGCGGCGCCGCCGTGAACGCCTTCGCCCATCAGGTGGGGGCCGAGGTCGTCGTCGTGGACGTCGGGGTGGCGGCGACCCTGGACGAGGCGCCCGGCCTGCTGCCGCGCAAGGTGCGGCCCGGGACGGCCGACATGACGGCGGGCCCGGCGATGTCGCGCGCAGAGGCGCGGGCGGCGGTCGTCGCCGGCGTCGAGGTGGCCCGCGACCTGGTGGCGGCCGGCAACCGGCTGCTCGTGACCGGGGACATGGGGATCGCGAACACCACCGCGTCCGCCGCGCTGGTGTGCGCGTTCACCGGCGCGGCGCCCGAGGACGTCACCGGGCGGGGCACCGGGATCGACGACGCGATGCTCGCCCACAAGACGGCGGTCGTCCGCGAGGCGCTGGCCCTGCACGGTCTGCTCCCGACCCCCGTTTCGAACGAAGGGCACCTTCGGTCGAATAGATCGAGCGAAGGTGCCCCTCGCTCGGACTCCGCGGGGCCGGCGGAATCCGGCGATGGGCACCCCTCGGCGGAAAGATCGAGCGAAGGTGCCCTTCGGTCAGAACGGCTGCCGGCCGCCGCCGATCCCCTCGACGCCCTCGCGGCGGTCGGCGGGCTCGAGATCGCCGGGATCGCCGGGCTGCTCCTCGGGGGAGCCGCGCTGTGCACCCCCGTCGTCGTCGACGGTGTCGTCGCCGGCGCCGCCGCCCTCGTGGCCGCCGCGCTCGCCCCGACTGCGTCACACGCGTGGCTCGCCGGTCACCGTTCCGTCGAGCCGGCCCATACCCTGGCGCTGACCCACCTGGGGCTCGGGCCCCTGCTCGACCTCGGGCTGCGGGTCGGCGAAGGGACCGGAGCCCTCCTGGCGGCGCCGTTGGTCGCCGCCGCGGCGCGGGCGCTCGGCGAGGTCGCGACGTTCGACGCGGCGGGCGTCGCGAGCAAGGACTGAGCCGACCACCACCCCGGAGGGACGACACATCGTGAGCCCGGCCAGCACGCTCTACCCCGTCGGCCTCGACCTGACCGGTCGCCGCGTCATCGTCGTGGGCGGCGGATCGGTGGCGCAGCGCCGCGTGGCCGGTCTGCTCGAGGTCGGGGCGGAGGTCGTCGTCGTGAGCCCCGCCGTCACCACCGCGCTCGAGGCCGTGGCCGACTCCCGCGAGATCACGTGGGAGGCCCGGGAGTACGGGGCCGGCGACCTCGACGACGCCTGGTACGTGGTCGCGGCCACCGACTCGCCCGAGGTCAACGAGGCCGTCGCCGCCGCGGCCGAGGCCCGCCGCGTCTTCTGCGTGCGCGCCGACGCCGCCGAGTCGGGCACCGCGGTGACCCCGGCCGTGGGGCGCTACGGCGACGTCACGGTGGGCGTGCTCGGCGGCGGCGATCCGCGCCGGGCGAGCGGGGTCCGGGACGGCGTCGTCGAGGCACTGCGCACCGGCACGCTGGCCGACCGGCGCCACCGCGCGGTCAACCCGGGCGTGACGCTCGTCGGCGGCGGTCCCGGCGACCCCGGCCTCATCACGGTGCGCGGCCGGCAGGCGCTGGCGCAGGCCGACGTCGTCGTCACCGACCGGCTCGCCCCGCAGCGCCTGCTCGACGAGCTGCCGCCGGACGTCACCGTCATCGACGCCTCGAAGCTGCCCCGTGGGCGGTACATGAGCCAGGACACGATCAACGCGGTCCTCGTCGACGAGGCGAAGGCCGGGAACCGCGTGGTGCGGCTCAAGGGCGGCGACCCGTTCGTCTTCGGCCGGGGGTACGAGGAGATCCAGGCCTGCGCGGCCGCCGGGGTCACCGTCGACGTCGTGCCCGGCGTGACCAGCGCGATCTCGGTGCCCGCGTTCGCCGGCGTGCCGGTGACCCACCGCGGGGTGACCCACGAGTTCGTCGTCGTCTCCGGGCACCTGCCGCCCGGCCACGCGGAGTCGCTCGTCGACTGGGACGCGCTCGGGCGGCTGACGGGCACGATCGTGCTGCTGATGGCGGTGGAGAACATCGGGGTGATCGCCGAGGCGCTGGTCGCGGGTGGGCGCGACCCGGAGACTCCCGCGGTGGCCGTGCAGGAGGGCGGGCTGCCGGGCGAGACGACGGCACGGTCCACGCTCGCGAAGCTCCCCGGGGCGATCGTCGACGCGGGTCTGCGTCCGCCGGCCGTGATCGTCGTCGGTGCAGTAGGTGCGCTTCGCGCTCGTGAGCACTTTCCGGGGCTATAGCCCCGTAAAGTGCTCACGTGGCCGCAGGCCACCTAGCTAGTCGTCGTGGTGGTGCCGCGCCTCGTCGCGCGCGGCCTCGGTGGCGGTCTGCACCTCGATGCTGCCGAACGCTCCGCGCCCGGACACCGCGACCTCCGGGGCGCCGGGCGGTGCGGCCGCGCACGCCGCGTCGCAGTTCGTGCTCCCGAAGATCGTCGTGCCGGACGTCGTGACGTGCGTGCCGTCGGGGACCACGACCTTCGTGGACCCGAAGAGCACGCCGACCTGCACCGTGGACTCCCCGGGCGTGACCTGCACGGTGCGGCTGCCGAAGACGGCTGCGCCCTGGTCGGCGGTGGCGACCCCGGGCGCGACGATCGCGACGACGGCGATGACGACGGCCCCGACCAGCCCCTGCACGCCCCGTCGCCGGCCGACGTGGTCGTGGCGCTCCGGGCGCCGGGTGTCCTCGTGCCGCACCGGCTCGGCCGTCCGCGTCGGGGTGTCGTCGGGCGGTGGCGGGGCGGCCTCGTCCGGTAGGTCGGCCACCAGCGGCGCCAGCTCGCTGCGGAACCGGGCGCCGTAGGCGGCCTTCGCGCGCTCGTCGTACTCGACGAGGGTGAGCATCCCGGCGTCGTGGGCGGCGCGGAGCCGGTCGTCGATCTCGCGTCGTTCCTTGTCGCCGATCCGCAGCTCGCCGCTCTCCGCCCCCACGGCCGTCATCCTCGCGCGCCGTCCG
>JAICLN010000164.1 GCA_025925615.1 Actinomycetospora sp.
CCCGCCCGACGTCGTCCGCTGGTGCACCCGGGCGGCCTGCTGGTGGGCCCGGCGGTCGGGGCGCTCGCGATGACGCCCTCGCTGATCCCGCGCACCGGCCTCTTCGCGGGCCTGGTCTGCGGGGTGATGCTGGCGGCCGGCTACGTCGTCGGGGTGCTGCTCGGTCTGCTGGTGCGCCCGCTCAGTCGTCGGACGGGGCGGCGGCTCAACGGGGCGGCGTGGGTCCTCATGACCGTCGTCGTGCTCCTCGTGTGGGCGCTCGCCGGGTTCCTCGGGTACCGGTGGCAGGTCGACCAGGCCGCCCTGCTCGGCATCCCCGGGCCGCGGTTCGCCGAGTGGCTGCTCGTGTTCCCGGTGGCCCTCGGCGTCCTCGTGGTGCTGCTCCTCCTCGTCCGCGGGGTGCGGGCGCTGCCCCGCCGGCCGCGCCGGGCCCTCGGCGTCGTCGCGCTGGTCGTCCTCGCCGCGGTCGCGGTCTCGCTGGCCGGCATCCCCGGCGTCAACCCGGCCCGAACGGTGCTCGACCAGGCGTTCCGGGCGCAGGACGAGGGCGTCTTTGGCGGCGCGACCCAGCCGAACGACCCGCTGCGCTCCGGCTCCCCGGCCTCGCTGGTGACCTGGCAGAGCCTGGGCCGCGGCGGGCGCACGTTCGTCACCAGCACCCCGTCGCCCGGCGACCTGGCCCGGGCGAGCGGGCACCCGGGCGCCGTCGACCCGATCCGGGTCTACATCGGCCTCGGCGCCTCGGCGGACGCCCGCGACCGCGCGCAGTTGGCCGTCCGCGAACTGGCCCGCACCGGGGCGTTCGCCCGGCCCGTCATCGGCGTCGTCACCACCACCGGCACCGGGTTCGCCGACGCCGAGGCGATGAACGCCCTCGAGCTCGCCTGGGGCGGCGACACCGCCCTGGTCACCAGCCAGTACTCGCTGCTGCCGAGCGGCCTGTCGTTCCTGCTCGACGGCGACGTGGTCCGCGACGCGGGCACGACGATGTACGACGCGGTCCGCGCGGCGGTCGGCGAGCTGCCGCCCGGGGCGCCGCGCCCGAAGGTCGTCGCGTTCGGGGAGTCGCTCGGGTCGCTGGGCTCCCAGGCGGCGTTCCCGACGGTGGACGCGGTGCGGTCCCGCGCCGACGGCGCCCTGTGGAACGGCCCGCCGAACTCCTCGGACCTCTGGCACGGCCTCGTCACCCGTCGTGACCCGGGCAGCCCGGAGATCCGTCCCGTCGTCGAGGACGGGCGCACCGTGCGCTTCGGCGGCGGGTCGGTCACGCCGCAGCTGACGGCCGCGCCGCCCGCGCCGTGGCCCGGCCCGCGCGTCGTCTACCTGCAGCACGCCAGCGACCCGGTGGTCTGGTGGAGCCCGGAGCTGGCGTGGTCCCGCCCGGACTGGCTGGCCGAGCCGCGCGGCGAGGACGTCCTGCCCAGCGTGCGCTGGTACCCGCTGGTCACCTTCTGGCAGGTGACCATGGACATGATCGGTGCCCAGACCGTCCCGTTCGGGCACGGCCACAACTACGGGCCGGAGTCGCTGGACGCGTGGATGGACGTCGTCCCGCCGCCGGGCTGGACCCCGGCCGACACCGCGCGCGTGCACGCCGTCCAGGAGGTCCCGGACCCGACGCGCTGACGGCACCCGCACCTCAGGCCGGAGCGGTCCCGCTCCCCGGCGCCTCGGCGTCCTCGCGCTCGACCTTGGCCTCCTCGGTGGCCCGCCGGATCGCCCAGACGGTCACCGCGGCCGCGAGCAGCGCGAGCGGCACGCCCATGGCGAGGCGGACCCAGCCGAGCCAGGTGTCGGCGTACGCGGAGTCGTAGAGCCAGCGCTGGACGACGAACCGGGCCCCGAACACGACGACCCACGCGAGCGTCGCCAGGTCGTACCCCCGGCGCAGGCGGGCCGAGCGCCGCCAGCCCTGCCCGTCGCCGTTGACCAAGTGCCAGAGCAGCCCGACCAGCGGCCGGCGCACGACGATCGAGATCGCGAAGACCCCGCCGTAGAGCAGGCTCGTCCAGATACCGAGCAGGAAGAAGCCCTTGGCCTGCCCGGTACGCCACGCGATGACCGCGCACACCGCGACGCCGAGGAGCCCGGAGAACGCCGGTTGCAGCTTCTCGCCCGTCACCAGCCGCCAGACCGCCACGGCGACCGCCGAGACCACGGCCGCGATGATCGAGGCCAGGAGGCCGTGGAAGATCGCCTGCACCACGACGAACACGACGACGGGGACCGCCGAGGAGATCACCCCGGAGACGCCGCCCATCTGCTCGAGCAGCGTCGGGGCACGCTCCCCGGCCGCGTCGTCCGGGCCGTCGGTGTCGTCCCGGCCGCCCTCGCCGTCGGGAGCGTCGTCGGCGTCCCGGTCGGCGTCCCGGTCGTCGCTCCGGTCGTCGTCCGCGGCGGACCGGGCCACCCGCCCGTCACGGACCGGCCGCGTCCCGGCGCGGCCGACGACCGGCGCCGTCGGGGCGTCCGGTCGCGGCGCTCGCGGGGCGACCGGGCGACCCACCGCCCGGCCACCGGCCGGGTCCGTCTCGTCGGCCGCGGCGAAGGCGTCCGTCGGCGGATCGTCGTGGCGCACGTGGCGCCCCGGGGCGTGCTGGTGCGGTCGGCCGATCTCGGGGTGGCGGATGGTCGTGCTCCCTCAGGGCGCTCGCTGCAGCTCGTAGTACGGGTTGTAGATGACCTTGCGGCCGTCGCGGACGGCGACCCGACCGCTGGCGCGCAGCGTGCGCCCCGGCTCGATCCCGGGGATGCGCCGTCGGCCCATCCACACCAGGGTGACACCGTCGGTGCCGTCGAAGAGCTCCGCCTCCAGCGTGGCGACGGAGTCCCGCGGGCAGATCTCGACCGACCGCAGCCGGCCCTTGACCGTGATCGCCTCGCCGGACCCGGCGCAGTCACCGGCGAGCTGACACCCGGAGCGCTCCGCCTCGGCGGAGAGGTCCTCGGCGTCCAGATCGGACACGTCGGAGGTGAGCTTGCGGACCATCCGCGACACGAACCCCGAGCCCTTGCCCATCGCCCGCTCCTCGTGAAGGACACCGCGGCCACCGCGGTGCCGTCGGACCCGCCACCGGGTCCGTCATCAGCCTAACCCGTCAGGAACGCCCGGGTGAGGTGCCGGATTCCCCCTGCCCGGGCAGCATCATCGGGATCACCGGGCCGTCGGGCGAGGTGATCTGGCGGGGCCGGGTGGGCAACGACTGGAAGAGCGTCTCGCGGAAGGGCTCGGGCACGTCCTCGGGCACCTCGAGGGGCAGCAGCGACCGGACCGGCAGCGGGTCGGGCGAGCGCACCACGATGGTGCCGCGGACCATCTCGCGGAGCATCCCGTGCAGGGTGAGGGCGTGCGCCGCGGGCCCGGTGCCGACGCCGCGGAGCAGCCAGCGCGGGCCCTCGACCGCGACCACGCGGGCCACGACGTCGCCGTTGCGCGCGACCAGCTCGCGGCCCCACTCGCCGCGGTCGCGGCGGATCGTCGCGCCCTCGGCCTGCAGCTGGGTCGCCAGCTCCTCGATCAGCTCCGACCACAGTCCCCCGGTGCGGGGGGCGGCGAAGGCGCTGACGGTCAGGCGGCCCTCGGGGACCATCGCGTGCACCGCGCGCAGCGGGCCGGTCGGGTCGGGCTCACAGACCAGCTTCGCGTTCGGGGGCACCGGCAGCTGGACGGAGGCCAGGTCGAGGCGCAGGCGCCCGTCGCGCGGGGCGTCCTCGGAGTCCCACGGACCCCGGTGCTGGTGGTGCTGGCGGCCCGCCGGGTCCGCCGCGGGCGACACCTGCGCAATGCGGCCCTTGCGGTGCTTCCCGCGAGCCGGCTCGGTCACGACCACTCCACCTCAGAGCTCCTCCGCCACCGGAAACTCCCGGTCGTCATCGTCTCCGTGCACATCGGCTGTGTGTGCCGGGTACTCAATACCCTCTTCGTGACCGTTCCGTGACCTCGGGGGGGTCAGATCACCCGTCCGGCTCCATCCGCCCGTCGAGCCGAAACCGCCCGGACCGCGACCGGACGCCGGCAGCTCGTCGACCACGCGCACCGTCGGGAGCTCCACCCGCTGGATCACGAGCTGGGCCACGCGGTCCCCGCGCCGCAGCACGACGGGGCGGCGCGGGTCGTGGTTGACCAGGCAGACCTGGATCTCGCCGCGGTACCCGGCGTCGACCGTCCCGGGCGCATTGAGGAGGCCGAGGCCCTCGCGGGCGGCGAGCCCGGAGCGCGGGCACACGAAGGCGGCGTAGCCGCTGGGGAGGGCGATGGCGATCCCGGTCCCGACGAGGGCCCGCTCCCCCGGCGCGATCTCCACGTCGGAGCGGCTGCACAGATCGAGGCCGGCGTCGTCGGGGTGGGCCCGGTGCGGCACGGGCAGCCCCGGGTCCAGGCGGACCACGTCGACCTCGAGCACGGTCGGCCAGATTACCCTGGCGTCCGTGACGCGTTCCCGCCCCTCCGCGGCGCCCGCCCGGACGGTTCCCCCGCCCGGTCTCGAGCGCCTCGGCCTCCCCTGGTGGGCCTGGCCCCCGGGCGTGCTCGCGGGTGCGCTCGTGGGCCTCGAGGTCAACATGGGCGTGCCCGCCCTGCCGTTCTGGGTGCCCTACGTCGTCGTCCTGCCGCTGACGCTCGTCGTGCTGCGCTGGCTGGGACGGATCCGCGTCGGGGTCGGCAAGGGTCCCGACGGCGGGCGGGAGCTGTGGGCGGGCGCCGCGCACATCCCGACGCGGTTCGTCGGACGCACCGACGTCGTCCGCGGCGAGGGCAAGCGGATGGCCCTCGGTCCCCAGCTCGACCCGGCGGCGTTCGTCCTGCACCGTCCTTGGGTGGCCGCGGCGGTCCGGATCGAGATCCTCGATCCCGATGACCCCACGCCCTACTGGGTCGTGTCGACGCGCCACCCCGACCGGCTGCTCGCGGCACTGCACGCCCATTAGTTCCCGGACGCGCAGTAGCTCCCGGACGCGCGACGGGCCCGGTCCGGGAGGAGCTCTCCCGGACCGGGCCCGTCGTGGTCTCGGTCGGTGCGCCGGCCGTGGACTGCCGGGTCAGGCCGCGCAGTCGCGGCAGATGAACGCGTTGCCGCGGGTCTCCGCCAACCGGCTGCGGTGATGGACCAGGAAGCAGCTGCCACAGGTGAACTCGTCGGCCTGCTTGGGCAGCACCCGGACCGTCAGTTCCTCACCGGAGAGGTCGGCGCCCGGGAGCTCGAAGCTCTCCGCGGTGTCGGTCTCGTCGACGTCGACGGCCGCGGACTGCGCCTCGTTCCGCCGGGCCTTGAGCTCCTCGAGGGAGTCCTCCCCGATCTCGTCGGACTCGTTGCGGCGCGGGGCGTCGTAGTCGGTCGCCATATGGTGTGTCCCACCCTCGTATTGCGGTGTTGTCGTGCGGCTGCACAACGCGGGACGGCACCGGTTTGTGCCGATGCCGTCGAGTGACGCGGATCTCATCGACGCCGGGTGGTCACACCTGCCGCGCCGCGAGGCGGCGGAAGGGTAAACCACCGACCGCCGCAGTGGTCCACCGATCCGCTGCTCCGAAGGTGTGATCTGCGGCGGACCCGGGACGGCGGCCCGTGTCCCCGGTGCGGCACCGGCAGCCGCGCGGGGGGCCGCCACTAGGGTGGGGCCCCGTGGCCGCCTCCGTGTCCCGGGCCGGCGGTGGGTACCGGCGCCGGCACCTGCTCCCCATGGGTCTGCTGGTGCTCGTCCTCGCCGTCGCCAGCATCCTCACCTGGATCGTCGTCTTCGCGAACTCCACCGCCACGTCGGTGACCTCGTGCAACGCTCCGGCGTCCGGGGGCGGGAGCGTGCAGTCGCGCACCGCCCTCGACACCACCAACGCCGCCGCGCCCGCGGACACCGCGGTGCGGGTGCTGAACGGCGCCGGGCAGCGCGGGTCGGCGCAGCTGGCCGCGGTGGAGCTGGGCGAGCTCGGCATGCCCGAGGCCGGCGAGCCCGACAACGACCCGCTCTACCCCGCGCAGGACCTCTCCTGCGTCGGGCAGATCCGCTACGGCCCGGCCGGGGCCTCGGCGGCCCGCACCCTGTCGCTCGTGGTGCCCTGCGCGGAGCTGGTCGACGACGGCCGCCAGGGCGCGACGGTCGACCTCGCCCTCGGCAGCGACTTCCGCGACGTCACCCCGAGCCAGGGGGCGCAGGACGCCCTCAAGGCACTCACCCGCGGCAGCTCCTCCGGGGGCGCGGTGCCGGGGACCGAGCCGAGCGCCCTCTCGGCACTGCGCGACGTGGACTGTTCGGCCTAGGTGGCCTTCGGCCTCGTGAGCACTTTCCGGGGCTATGACCCCGGAAAGTGCTCACAAGCCGGAGGCACCTGCGGCGCGGAGCAGCTCGGCCAGGCCGTCCGCGATCCCCGGCCCGGCGGCGACGATCGCCTCGGGGCCGAGCCCGGCGGCGTCGGCCGGGTCGGGTCGGCGCACCACCGCGCCCGCCTCCTCCGCGATCAGGGCGCCGGCGGCCCAGTCCCAGTGGTGCAGACCGTGCTCGTAGTAGCCGTCCACCCAGCCCGCGGCCACCGAGCACAGGTCCAGCGACGCGCATCCCTGACGACGGATGTCCCCCACCTCGCTCGCGATCCGCGCGACGAGGGCGGCCTGCCGGCGGCGCCGCTGCGGGTCGTAGTTCAGGCCGGTCGCGACGACGGCGACGCCGGGCCGCCGCAGCTCGGACGCCCGCAGCACCCGGCCGTCCAGCCACGCCCCGTGCCCGGCCGCGGCGCTCCACACCCGCCCCGAGACCGGTTCGACGACGGCGCCGGCGAGCGGGCGGCCGTCGACCTCGGCGCCGATCGAGACCGCGAACCACGGCAGCCCGTGCGCGTAGTTCACGGTGCCGTCGATGGGGTCGACGATCCAGCGGACCTGCCCGGGCCGCGGGTCGCCGTCGTCGGCGCCGCCCTCCTCACCGAGCACGGCGTCGGCGGGGCGCAGGTCCGCGAGGCGCTCCCGGACGAGCGCCTCGCACTCGCGGTCGCCCTCGGTCACGACGTCGGTGGCCGAGCTCTTGGTCGGCAGGTCGGCCACCGAGCCGGCCCCGACGACGCGGTCCCGGACCGCGAGGGCGAGCTCGGCCGCCTCCCGCGCCACCTCGACCGCGACCTTCTCGAGCGTCCGGACGTCCTCGTCGTTCACGGGCTCCATCCGACCACAGGTGATTACGATCCCAGCGGCGCAGGAGAGGGGATATCGGTGAACGAATCGTGGCGACTCGGGATCGACGTCGGCGGCACCGGGGTCAAGGGCAACGTCGTCGACACCCGCACCGGCGAGCTGGTGGCCGAGCGCGTGCGGATCGCCACCCCCCACCCGGCCACCCCCGAGGCGGTCGCCGACACCGTGGCGGCCGTCGTCGAGGCCCACGGGTGGGAGGACGGGGTCGGCGTCACGCTGCCGTCGGTGGTCAAGGACGGCATCGCGCACACCGCGGCGAACATCGACCCGAGCTGGCCGGGGACGGACGCGCTCACGCTGTTCGGGGAGCGGCTGGGCCGCACGAGCGTGCACGTGCTCAACGACGCCGACGCGGCCGGCCTCGCCGAGGTCCGCTTCGGCGCCGGGCAGGGGGTGAACGGTGTGGTGTGCCTGCTCACGATCGGCACCGGGATCGGGAGCGCGGTCTTCCACGACGGCGTGCTGCTGCCCTCCACCGAGCTCGGTCACCTGCAGGTCGACGGGCACGACGCCGAGACCCGCGCCTCCGCCTCCGCGCGCGAGCGCGAGGACCTCAGCTGGGGCAAGTGGGCCAAGCGGTTCTCGCGCTACGTGCAGGTCCTCGAGGACCTCATCTGGCCGGACCTGTTCATCCTGGGCGGCGGCGTGAGCAAGAAACCGGACAAGTGGCTCCCCCTGCTCGAGGCACGCACCCGGATCGTCACCGCGCAGCTGCAGAACCAGGCCGGGATCGTCGGCGCGGCGATGGCCGCCGCGGAGGGTACGAGCCCCTGACCTGCGGGTTCACCCTCCGGGGGCGGATCGCCAGGATCTCCGCGCAGGCGGTGCGACGACCGGTCACGGTGAGGTACGGGCGGCAGTCACCCGGCGTCGTTACAATGAACGTCAGCCCAGGTCGAGACACCACCGGGACCGGGCCCACAGACCTTCCCGACACGTCGCGTCGTGACCGTCCGGGCCCGTCCGTCGATCCGGTGTCCGCCCCGCAGTTCGTTCGTCGCGAAAGGTCGTACGTGGCAGCCGCAGATTCCGCCTCCCGCCGTCGCGCCTCCACCGCCACGGCAGAGCAGCCCTCCGGGCTCGCCGTGGTGACCACCGAGGACGCGGATGCCCCCGCCACGGCTCCGGCCCCGGCGAAGAAGTCCGGCGGCCGTGCGGCGAAGGCCGGCGCGGCGACGAAGACCGCCGCCAAGAAGGCGCCCGCGAAGAAGGGCGACGCTCCCGCCGAGGGCGGCGAGGCCGAGCCCGACGCCCCCGAGGGTGAGCTCGAGGAGGCCGCGCCCGGCGCCGAGGACCTGACCGACGAGGTCGAGGCGCTCGGGGCGGAGGTCGTCGAGGTGGTCGAGGCCACCGACGTCGAGACCGAGGAGCCCACCGAGGAGGACAAGAAGTCGGGCGACTTCGTCTGGGACGAGGAGGAGTCCGAGGCGCTGCGCCAGGCGCGCAAGGACGCCGAGCTCACCGCCTCGGCCGACTCCGTCCGCGCCTACCTCAAGCAGATCGGCAAGGTGGCGCTGCTCAACGCCGAGGAGGAGGTCGAGCTCGCCAAGCGCATCGAGGCCGGCCTCTACGCGGCGGAGCGCCTCCGCAAGGTCGCCGAGGCCCAGCAGGAGCTGCAGACGCAGATGCGGCGCGACCTGCGCTGGATCGTCCGCGACGGCGAGCGCGCCAAGTCCCACCTGCTCGAGGCGAACC
>JAICLN010000198.1 GCA_025925615.1 Actinomycetospora sp.
CCCGGCGGGCCCGCGCCGTCTCGTCCAACCAGGCCAGGGGGTCACTCACGCCGACACCCTAGGCAGCCCCGCGAGCTGACGGGGACGGCCGGGGCGCTGCGTCACCCCGCCCCGGCGGCCGCCACGACCGCCCGGGCGATGCGGTCCACGTCGTCGGGCGGGGTGACGTAGGGCGGCATCGTGTAGACGAGGTCGCGGAACGGGCGCAGCCATACGCCCTCCGCCTCCGCCGCCGCCTGGGCGGCCGGGACGTCGACGGGGTGGTCGAGCGCCACAACGCCGATCGCGCCGAGCACCCGCACGTCGCGCACGCCCGGCAGCTCGCGTGCCGGGGCGAGTCCCTCGCGGAGCCGGGCACCGATCCCGGCGACCTCCGCGCGCCAGTCGCGGCGCAGCAGCTCGTCGATGCTCGCCAGGGCCACCCGCGCCGCGAGCGGGTTCCCCATGAACGTCGGGCCGTGCATCAGGCCGCCCCCGCCGCGCTCGTCGCTGACCGCCGCCGCGACCGCCGGGGTGCACAGCGCGGCTGCCAGCGTCAGGTAGCCACCCGTGAGGGCCTTCCCGACGCACAGCACGTCCGGGGACACCCCGGCGTGGTCCGCGGCGAAGAGCTCGCCCGTCCGCCCGAAACCGGTGGCGATCTCGTCGAACACGAGCACCAGGTCGTGCCGGTCGGCGATCTCCCTCAGGGCGTGGAGGTGGCGCGGGTCGTGGAAGCGCATGCCGCCGGCGCCCTGGACGACGGGCTCGACGATGATCCCGGCCAGCTCGTCGGCGTGGGCGTCGGCGACGGCGGCGAGGTGCTCGTCGTAGGCCTCGGCGTACCCCTCGTCGTACGGAGCCGGCGGCACGTCGGCGAACACCTGCTCGGGCAGGAAGCCCGTCCAGAGCGCGTGCATCCCGCCGTCGGGATCGCACACGCTCATCGCCGCGAACGTGTCGCCGTGGTAGCCGCCGCGCCAGGTCATCATCCGCGTACGGCCCGGCCGCCCCCGGGCCCGCTGGTACTGCAGGCACATCTTCACCGCGACCTCGACCGAGACCGAGCCGGAGTCCGCGAGGAAGACGTGCCGCAACGGCTCGGGGGTGATCTCGACGAGCCGCGTCGCGAGCGCCACCGCCGGGTGGTGGGTGAGGCCGCCGAACATCACGTGGGCCATCTCGTCGGTGGCCCCGCGCAGCGCCGCGTCGAGCGCCGGGTGGCGGTAGCCGTGCACGGCGGCCCACCACGAGCTCATGCCGTCGACGAGCTCGCGCCCGTCGTCGAGGGTCAGCCGCACTCCCTGCGCGGAGGTCACCACCAGCGGTTCGGTGCGCCCCGGCATCGGGCCGTAGGGGTGCCAGACGTGCTCCCGATCCAGGGCGGGGACGTCGGCCGCGGCGGGACGGGACGGACCTGACTGGGGGGACACGCCTACGATCGTCGGCCATGGCGGCGGGGGGCGTGACGAACGGGTCTCCCGGCTCGGCCGAAGATGCGTTCTCCCGTCGTCGCGAGGTCGCGGCCACGAGCGCCCGGTCGCTGCTGCTGACCGTGCTCGGGGAGTTCGTCCTCCCCACCGGCGACGCCGTGTGGACCCAGACGCTGCTCGACGCGCTCGGCAGCGTCGGGGTCGAGGAGAAGTCCGCCCGGCAGGCGCTCGCGCGGACCGCCGCGGACGACGTCGTCGTCTCCGAGCGTGCCGGACGACGGGTGCGGTGGTCCCTGACGGCGTCCGGGCGCCGGCTGCTCTCCGAGGGCGCGGAACGGATCTACGCGCACGGGACGCGGCGCGCGCCCTGGGACGGCCGCTGGCTGGTCCTCGTCGTCAGCGTGCCCGAGGCCCAGCGGGCGCTGCGCCACCAGCTGCGCACCCAGCTCGCGTGGGCGGGGCTCGGCTCCCCCGCGCCGGGGGTGTGGGTGTGTCCCGACGCCGGGCGGCTCGACGCGGCGCACCGCGCCCTGGACGACGTCGGGCTCGACGAGGCCGCCCTCGTCGTCGTCGGGGGCACCCATGGAGGCCTCTCCGACGCGGAGCTCGTCGCGCAGGCCTGGGACCTGCGCGACCTCGAGGCCCGGTACGCGGACTTCGTGGCACGGTTCGCCGACCTCGAGCCCGACCCGGCCGACCCGACGGCGGTGCTGTCGGCCCAGGTGCGGCTGATCGACGCGTGGCGGCGCTTCCCGTTCCTCGACCCGCAGCTGCCGGCCGAGCTGCTGCCGCCGGGCTGGGTGGGCACGCGGGCCGCCGAGGTCTTCCACCGCCGCCACGAGCAGTGGGCGCCCCTGGCGGAGCAGGCGTTCGGGACTGCGTGAGCTCGTCGACTTGCCTTCGAGCGCGCTCGAAGGGAGACGATGATCCGCGAGACATCGTCACTCGCGAGGAGACCTCATGGAGCTCGGCTTCCACGTCCCGATCTTCGACATCGACGGCGGCCCCACGGCCATCGCGGGCGAGCTCGCCCGGGTGGGCCAGGCCACCGAGGCGTCCGGGGCGAGCTGGCTCTCGTTCATGGACCACTTCTTCCAGATCCAGCCGACCGGCCTGCCCGCCGAGTCCCACATGCTCGAGGGCTACACGACCCTGGGGTACCTGGCCGCCCACACCTCGACGGTCGACCTGGGCCTGCTCGTCACCGGCGTCACCTACCGCCACCCGGGCCTGCTCGCCAAGACCGTCACCACGCTCGACGTCCTCTCGGGCGGGCGGGCCGTGCTCGGCATCGGCGCCGCGTGGTTCGAGCGCGAGCACCACGGGCTCGGGGTCCCGTTCCCGCCCCTGAAGGAGCGCTTCGAGCGGCTCGAGGAGGCGCTGCAGATCAGCGCCCGGATGTGGGACCCGGAGAACAACGGCCCCTACGAGGGCAAGTACTACCAGCTCGCGGAGACGCTGTGCTCGCCGCAGCCGCTGCACCGGCCGCGGGTGCTCATCGGGGGCGGCGGGGAGAAGAAGACCCTGCGGCTGGTCGCGCAGTACGGCGACGCCTGCAACCTGTTCGCGAGCTCGCCCGCCGACATCGAGCACAAGCTCGACGTCCTGCGCCGCCACTGCGACGACGTCGGGCGCGACTACGACGACATCCGCGTGACGATCATGGCGAACAACCCGCGGCCCGGCCCGGAGACCGTCGACGAGTTCGTCCGCGCCATGGCCGACTACGCGAAGCTCGGGGTGGCGCAGGTGATGGTCACGCCGACGACCGGCTCACCGGCCGCGTGGATCGACGGCATGACGCCGGCGGTGTCGAAGCTGGCCGAGCTGGGCTAGGAGGTCGGCAGCCAGACCTCCCACGCGATGCCGTCCGGGTCGGCGAACGACACGAACTCGGCGTAGCCCGCGTCGCGCACGGGCGAGTGCTCGACCCCCTGGGTGTCCAGGTGGGCGATCCACTCCTCGAGCGCGGCGTGGTCGGCCACGGTCACCGCGAGGTGGTCGAGGCCGGTGCGCTGCGGGTCGAACCGATCGCCCGACCGCTCGTACGGCTCGTGGATCCCGAGCACGAGACCGGACCCGGGGTGCCGGATCAGCTGGCGCGGGTGCCGCGCCTCGGGCGGGCCCTCGCGGCGCTCGCTCGCCCGCTCGAAGCCCATGACCCGCTCGTAGAACCCCACGCTGGCGCCCATGTCGCGCACGACGAGCGCGACATGGGCGACCTGCGTGAAGCCGGGTCCGGGCACTACTGGATCCACACCGTCTTCGCGTTGGTGAACGTCTGCGTGCCGAAGCTCGCGAGCTCGCGGCCGTAGCCCGAGTTCTTGGCCCCGCCGAAGGGGACCTCCGGCGTCGAGGCCGTGACCTTGTTGATGTACATCATGCCGGTGTCGACCTCGTTGGCCAGCCGCTCCGCCTCGGCCGCGTCCTGGGTCCAGGCGCTGCCGCCCAGCCCGAAGCTCGAGTCGTTGGCGATCGCGATGGCCTCGTCGATGTCCTTCGCGCGGAAGAACAGCGCCACCGGGCCGAAGAGCTCCTCGTAGTACGCCGGGGCGTTCTTCGGGATCTCGGCGAGCACCGACGGCGGGTAGAAGTTGCCCTGACCGCCCATCGGCTTGCCCCCGGTGAGGAGCTTCGCGCCCGCGGCCACCGAGTCCTGGACCTGCTGATCGAGCTCTTCGAGGCCCTGCGGCCCCGACATCGGCCCGAGGTCGGTGTCCTCGGCCATCGGGTCACCGACCTTGAGCGCCTCCATCTTCTCCACGAGGAGGCGCGCGAACTCGTCGGCGACCTGCTCGTGGACGATGATCCGCTTCGCGTTGATGCACGACTGGCCGTTGTTCAGCGTGCGCGAGGCGACGGCCGCGTCGGCGGTGGCGTCGAGGTCGGCCGAGGGCATGACGATGAACGCGTCGCTGCCGCCCAGCTCGAGGACGCTGGTCTTGACGTTCTTCCCGGCGCGGGCGCCGACCTCACGGCCGGCGGGTTCGCTGCCGGTGAGGGTCACGGCGCGCACGCGGTCGTCGTCGACCATGGCCTCGATCATCGAGGAGCCGATGAGCAGCGTCTGGAACACGCCCTGCGGGAAGCCGGCGCGCACGAGCACGTCCTCGATCGCCAGCGCGACCTGGGGGACGTTCGAGGCGTGCTTGAGCAGCCCGGTGTTGCCGGCCATGAGCGCCGGGCACAGGAAGCGGAAGACCTGCCAGTAGGGGAAGTTCCACGGCATGATCGCAAGGATCGGGCCCAGCGGCTGGTAGCGGGTGAAGACCCGGGCGTTCTCCGGGGCGTCCGCCGGGTCCCACGGGTGGTCGGCGAGGTGCTCGGCGGCGTGGTCGGCGTACCAGCGGCAGCCCAGCGCGCACTTAGTGATCTCGGCCTTCGCCGCGGCGAAGGTCTTGCCCATCTCCAGGGTCGCGAGCTCGGCCAGGTGGTCGGTCTCGGCGTCGAGGATGTCGGCGGCGGCGCGCATCCACCCGGACCGCTGCTCGAACGTCGTGTCGCGGTAGCTCTGGAAGGCGTCCCAGGACCGTTGGATCCGGTCCTCGAGCTCCTGCTGCGTGAGGGAGTCGAACTCCCGGACCGTCTCCCCGGTGGCGGGGTTCGTCGTCGCGATCGCCATGGCACTGGTCTACCCCTTCGGGGCGCTCCCGCACACAGCTCTACAGCCCGGGATAGACGCGCGCCGCGTTGCCGCCGAGCACCGCCTCGGTGAGCTCCTCGGAGAGCCCCAGGTCGCGGATCGCGGCGATGTTGCGCGCCGGGGCCGCCGACGGCGAGTCGGTGCCGAAGATCGCCCGGCGGGCGATCCGGTCCAGCCCGAAGCTCGCGTAGTAGGCCGGGAGCCGCTTCGGCGGCAGGCCGGCGAGGTCGAGCCACACGTTCTCGCGGGTCAGCGCGAGCGACGCGGCGGCGTCGTAGCTCCACCCGCGGCCGCCGTGGGCCAGCACGACGGTGAGGTCTCCGAAGTCGCGCAGGACGTCGTCGATGAGGACCGGATCCCCGTGCTTCGACGTGGCCCCGGGGAAGAACGACGGACCGGTGTGCACGATCACCGGGATGCCGCGCTCCACGCACCGCGCGTAGGCCGGGTACAGCTCGCGGTCGTTCGGGGCGATCCCCGCGTGCACCGGATGGATCTTGAGGGCGACGGCGCCCAGGTCGAGCTGGCGGTCGAGCTCTCGGGCCACCGGGTGGTGCACGTGCGGGTTGACGTTCGCGACGATCCGGAAGCGCTCCGGGTCGTGCTCCACGATCGGCAGCACGTCCTCGATGGTCTGCCAGCCGGTCGCCTTCGGGCTGTACTCGCAGAACATCAGGACCCGGTCGACGCCCTCCTCGGCGAAGTACCGGCTGATCTCGGCGGGGATCGGCGCACCGTCGTCGTCGTAGATCCGCGCCCACGACGCCGCGTCGCCGGCGGGCCCGATCCACGTCTCCCACGACACCTTCAACCGGGCGAGGTGGGCGACGTGGACGTGGGCGTCGACGATCACGCGGCGGACGCTAGTCGAAGAGGTCCGGGTCCGTCCGCACGATCTCGTCCCACAGCGGCTGGAAGGAGAACCACCCGGCGTACTCGGTGCCGGTCTGCTCGGCGGAGAACTTCGCGTTCCCGTGGTCGATCTGCGTCGGCGTCCCCGCCGCCTCGGCCAGGAGCTGGGCCTGGCAGTTGCGCTCGGTGTTGATGAACCACCACGCGGCCTCGGCGACGGTCTTCCCGACGGTGAAGATGCCGTGGTTCTGGTGGAACACCATCTTCCGGCCGGTCAGCCCGGTGGAGAGCGCCTTGCCGACCTCCGGATCGAGCACCACCGCGCCGCGGCCCTCGGTGACCACGCCGTGGTTCTCGTAGAGCGTGCAGGCGTCCTGGGTGATCGGGTCGAGCGGGCGGGCCAGCGACGACCACGCCTTGCCGTAGACCGAGTGGGCGTGCGCGGCGGCGACGACGTCCGGGTGGCCGGCGTGCACCGCGGAGTGGATGACGAACCCGGCCTGGTTCACCGGCTTGCTGCCGTGCACGACGTCGCCGTGGTGGTTCACCGCGATGAGGTCGGAGACCCGGATGTGCCGGAAGCTCATCCCGAACGGGTTGACCCAGAACATGTGCGGGTCCTCGGGGTCGCGCACCGTGATGTGGCCGGCGATCCCCTCGCCGAACCCGAACCGGCCGAAGATCCGGAAGGCGCCCGCGAGCTGCTGCTTGCGGTGCAGCCGTTCCTCGGCGCTCGTCGCGAACGACGGCGGCTGCGGCATCACGATGCCCTCCTGGGAGGGCCGGAAGGCGGACATGCCCTCGTCGAACGGGCCAGTGCGGGATTCCTGCGTCGGTGCGGCCATGTCCCCGACGGTGCGCCGCGTCACGCGAGCGGGTCAAGAGGTCGTCTCCCCTCTCACCTCCGGAGGATGATCGGTTCATGCCCGCGCCCGGAGTGCCGCTGGAGAAGCTCGGTTTCCTCACCATCGGGACGTTCG
This sequence comes from Actinomycetospora sp., assembly GCA_025925615.1. GTDB lineage: Bacteria > Actinomycetota > Actinomycetes > Mycobacteriales > Pseudonocardiaceae > Actinomycetospora. The sequence continues at coordinate 6,888 of JAICLN010000198.1, forward strand.
ACGGGGACGACCCGCGGCCCGGCCACGAGCACCTGCTCGCCGAGATCGAGCTGGCCGAGCAGCTCGGGTTCGACAGCGTCTGGCTGCGCCACCGCCACCTGCAGTACGGGGTGTCCTCCCCGGTGACGCTGCTGGCGGCGGACTCGCAACGGACCTCGCGGATCGAGTTCGGCACCGCGGTCACCCCGCTGGGCTGGGAGAACCCGCTGCGCTACGCCGAGGACCTCAGCACCCTCGACGTCCTCTCCGGCGGTCGGATGAACCCCGGGATCAGCGTCGGCCCGCCGATGCACTGGGACGACGTCAAGGGTGCGCTCTACCCCGACACCGCCGAGGCCGAGGACTTCTCCTACGAGCGCGTGGCCCGCCTGCACCGCCTCCTGCGGGGCGAGCCGGCCAGCAGCTTCTCCGGCACCGAGGGCATCGAGGCGTTCTCCGACCACGTCCAGCCGCACTCCCCCGGGCTCGCCGACCGGCTCTGGTACGGCGCCGCGAGCGAGAGCTCGGCCCGCCGTGCCGGCGAGCAGGGGCTGAACCTGCTCACGTCCAGCGTCGTGCGCGTCGCCCCCGACGAGGAGCCGGACTTCGCCGCGATCCAGGCACGCTCGATCCGCGCGTTCCGCGACGCGCACCCGGCCGGTGACGCGGCCCGGGTGTCGCAGGGCCTCGTCGTCATCCCCACCGACTGCGCCACCGACGAGCAGCGGGCGAAGTACGTGGCCTACGTCGAGGCGCGCACCCCGCGGACGTCCTCCCCGCAGGGACCGGGGCGGCTGCTGTTCGCCCGCGACGTCCTCGGCACGTCCGCGGAGATCGCCGAGGCGCTCTACGCGCACGCCGGGTTCCGCGAGGCCCGCGAGGTCGTGTTCGCCCTCCCGTTCTCCTTCGCGCACGACGACTACGTGCAGATCCTCACCGACATGGCGCAGGAGCTCGGGCAAGCGCTGGGCTGGCAATCGGCGACGTCGGCGTGATCATTTCGGTAGCAGGATGATCAGGATTGCGGGGCGC
>JAICLN010000304.1 GCA_025925615.1 Actinomycetospora sp.
GACGGGGTGGTCGACGGCTTCCCGCTCGCCGCCCTGGCCGGCACTCTCGTCGACCGCGGGGTCGTCCTGGACGCGCTGACGGTGGTGCGCCACGTCCGTCCCGGGAGCGCCGACTCGCCGGCGCGGGAGGCCCGCCGCGAGGTCCTCGGGCCGCTCGCGGACGCCGCCCACCGCAGCGCCTGGCTCGTCGTGCGGCTCGCCCCCGACCGCTGCCCGGGCGCGGTCGCCGAGCGCGGGGGCGGCGTCCTCGGGGCGCGCCGGGCACTCGTCGGTGCCCTCGCCCGGATCTCCCGCGTACTGGCCGACCACGACCTCCCGGTGCGACCCCTCGACCGTGAGGGGCTCCGCGACGCCGTCGCGATCGCGGCGGCCACGGACCTCGCCCACGCCCCCGGCGGGGTGACCGAACGCTGGGACGCGGTCGTCGTCGGGGACGTCGGGCACGCCGCGTGGGACGCGGCCGACCTGCGTCTCCCGCCCGGCGGATCCCTGGACCTCGACGACCTCGCCGCGCCGGACGCCGCCACGACCGTCGCCCTCGCGCTGCGTCCCGACCAGGCCGAGCCCGACGCCCTCGTCGGGGTGGCCGCGCGGGTGCGGGTCAGCGCCCGCACTCCCGACGAGCTCACCGCGGCCGGCCGCGCGGTGGTCGCGGCGGGCCGGGCCCGGGGCCTGCGGCTCGAACCGCTGCACGGCCGCCAGGCCGCCGGGCTGCGCGCCACGCTGCCGCTCGGTGGTCTGCCCGGGGGCCCGCCATGACGGGCCGGTGGTCGGGTGACGGTCCCGCGGCCGCCGTCGGGATCCCCGCGGCCGCCCTCGACGCGCTGGTCGCCCCGGTGGCGCCCGCCGGGATCGTGCTCGGCGCCGACCCGCAGGGCGCCCCGGTCACGCTCGCGCTCCTGCGACCGGTCCCGACGCGCGTCGTCGTCCTCGGCGCGCTGCACCTGGCCCGCCAGATCGCGCTGCGCGCCGCCGGCCAGGGGAGCCACCTCACGATCACGACGGGCCGCCGGGCCGCGTGGGAGCCGGTCGCCCGCGCCGCCGCCGACCCGGACCGGGTCCGGATCGGGCCGGAGGAGTTCCCCGACGACGGGGACCCGCCGGTACCCGGGGACACCGACGCCCTGCTCGCGGTCCACGACCGCGGCGCCACCGCCGCCGGCCCGCCCCCGCCCACGGGGGCGTGGCGCTCGACGCTGCTGGTGCTGCCCGCCCTGTCCCCGGCCGTCGCCGACGCGGCGGACGACGCGGACGTCGTGCTGCTCGGGCGGATGCCACCCGGAGAGGCCGACCTCGCGACGCGGCTGTGGCGGCTCACCGAACCGATGGCCGAGACGCTGCGCACGCTGCCCGACCCCGGCGTCGTCGTCCTCGGCCGCAACCTCTGGCGCCGCCTGGACCTCGTCACCGGCGAGCGCGAGACCGCGCTGCTGGGACCCGTCCGGCGCAGCTGAGGATCTCGACGCTCCCGCCGGGTCCCCCACTCGTCCGCTTGCCCTCCACGGATGCCCGAGTAATACGGAGTGTCCGAGTCACCGAACGGCAGGAGCGGCCGCGATGACGACCAACCGCGTGCGGGCCGAGATCGACGGGGACTTCGTCGTCTTCCTGATCGGCGCGCGCTTCGACCTCCGGCACCCGATCCGGACCTTCCGCGACCTCGGCGGGCGCCGGGGCATGACGTACATGCTCGACCACCTGGTGGCGCACCCGGAGAAGGGCCTGCTCGGCTACACCATGGGCTATCCGGTGATCGTCCAGTATTGGCGCTCGTTCGCCCACCTCGAGGCGTTCGCCCGCGACCGGGAGGACCCGCACCTGGAGGTCTGGCGGAACTTCGTCGCGCGCCGGGGCACGACCGGCATCTGGCACGAGACCTACCTCGTGCCGGCGGGGCAGTACGAGGCGGTCTACGCCAACATGCCGGAGTTCGGGCTCGGCCGGGCCGGGCGGACGGTCCCGCTCGAGCGCGCCTCGCGCGCCCGGGATCGGGTCGCGACGGGCGCCTCCTGATCCCGGCTCACGACCCCAGGGTGCGCATCGCCCGCGTCGTCGCCGCCCGGGCCGCGAGCCCGGCGTCGTCGGGGTAGTCGACACCGGTCAGCCGCAGCCCGCGGGCCGCGACGACGTGCACCTCGGAGGCGCGCTCGCGGCGGGCGAGCAGCGCCGCGGGCCAGTCGACGTCGCGCCGTCCCTCGCCGACCGCGAGCAGGGCGCCGACGAGCGAGCGGACCATGGAGTGGCAGAACGCGTCCGCCGAGAGCCGGGCCTCGACGACGTCGCGCTCGCCCGGGACCGGCGCCCAGGACAGGTGCTGGAGCTCGCGGATCGTCGTCGCGCCCTCGCGGGGGCGGCAGAACGCGGCGAAGTCGTGCTCGCCGAGCAGCCCGCGCGCCGCCGTCGCCATGGCCTCGACGTCGAGCGGCCGCGGCCAGCGCAGGGTGTCGCGGGCCCGCAGCGGCTCCGGGCCCGACGCGGCGGTGCACACGCGGTAGGCGTAGTGGCGGCGTACGGCGGAGAAGCGGGCGTCGAACCCGGCCGGGGCCAGGCGCAGGGCGTGTACGCGGACGTCGGGCGGGAGCATGCGCGCGAGCCGGCGGACCAGGCCGTCGGGCACGGCGCCGTCGTCGAGCAGCGCGGTCCCGGTCGCGGGGACGTCGGCGTGGGCGACCTGCGCGTCGGCGTGCACGCCGGCGTCGGTGCGCCCGGCGACGGTGAGGGCGACCGAGGTGCGCGCCAGCGTCGCGAGGGTCTCCTCGAGCACCCCCTGCACGGTCCGCAGACCGGGCTGACGGGCCCAGCCGGCGAAGTCGGTGCCGTCATAGGCCAGATCGAGCCGGATCCGACGGACCCCCGGTGCAAGCGCCGCCCTATCGGCGTGCTCGTCCTGACTGCTGGCATCCAGTGGCAGGAAAGCCCCGTCGTGGCCGGCCGAAGACACCGCGGGCCCGCCGTCGTGGTCGACGGCGGGCCCGGGGTCGCGCTCGGGGGTCGGTCCGGTCAGGACGTGCCCTCGGTCTCGCTGTCGTCGCCGGTGTCGAGGCCGACGCTCGCCGCGGAGTTGTCCGCCATCGGCTCGGGCACGTCGTCCTGCTCCTCGGACTCGGTCGACGCGGCGGCCTCGGCCTCCGGGACCTCGGCCTCGGTGTCCGTGCCGATCGCGGCCTCGGCCTCCGCGGCCTCGGTCGCGTCGTCACCCGGAGCCAGGTCCGCCGGGGTCTCCGACTCCGACGCCGACTCCGACTCCGACTCCGACTCCGACTCCGACTCCGACTCCGACTCCGCGATCGTCGCCGCCGTGGCCGCGGCGCCAGTGGCCTCGCCACCGACCTCACGGTTCGCCGCCGACCGGGTCGCCGCCGATGCCTCGGTGGACGCGAGCCGCTCGTTCACCAGCTCGATGATCGCCATCGGGGCGTTGTCGCCCTTGCGCGGCAGCGTCTTGACGATGCGCGTGTAGCCACCGGGACGGTTGGCGAAGAACGGGCCGATCTCCGCGATGAGGCGGTGCACGACGTCCTTGTCGCGGATCTGCTGCGAGATGATCCGGCGGTTGTGCAGGTCGCCGTGCTTGGCCTTGGTGATCAGCCGCTCCGCGTACGGACGCAGGCGCTCGGCCTTGGCCCGCGTGGTGTGGATGCGGCCGTGCGTGAAGAGCGACGTGGCCAGGTTGGCCAGCATCAGCTTCTGGTGGCTGGGGGAACCCCCGAGCCGCGGGCCCTTGGTGGGCTGGGGCATGGAACTGCTCCTGTCTCAGGACGCCTTTCCTCCCCGACCCGCGAGGGGCCGGGGAGGGGGCAGAACGTCAGAGTTGGCGGTCTTGTCTAGAGCTGCTCGGTCTCGGCGAAGTCCTGGCCGTCCTCGGTCCCGAACGAGCCGTACCCGCCGCCGTCGTAGGACTCGTAGCCCTCCGACGGGTAGTCGGCGGCCGCGGCGCTCGGGTCGAACCCGGGCGGGCTGTCCTTGAGGGCCAGCCCGAGGCCGGCCAGCTTCATCTTGACCTCGTCGATGGACTTCGCACCGAAGTTGCGGATGTCCAGCAGGTCGGCCTCCGAGCGGCCGACGAGCTCGCCGACCGTGTGGATGCCCTCCCGCTTGAGGCAGTTGTAGGACCGGACCGTGAGGTCGAGGTCCTCGATGGGCATCGCGAACGCGGCGATCGAGTCGGCCTCGGCGGGCGAGGGCCCGATCTCGATGCCCTCGGCGTCGATGTTGAGCTCGCGGGCGAGCCCGAACAGCTCGGTCAGCGTGCGGCCGGCGGACGCGATCGCGTCGCGCGGGGTCATCGACGGCTTGGTCTCGACGTCGAGGATCAGCTTGTCGAAGTCGGTGCGCTGCTCGACGCGGGTCGCCTCGACCTTGTAGCTGACCTTGAGCACCGGCGAGTAGATCGAGTCGACCGGGATGCGGCCGATCTCGGCGCCGGACGCCTTGTTCTGGGCGGCGGGGACGTAACCACGACCCCGCTCGACCACGAGCTCGACCTCGAGGCGGCCCTGGTCGTTCAGGGTCGCGATGTGGAGGTCCGGGTTGTGCACGGTCACGCCGGCCGGCGGGACGATGTCCCCCGCGGTCACCGTGCCCGGGCCCTGCTTGCGCAGGTACATCGTGGCCGGCTCGTCCTCCTCGGAGCTCACGACGAGCTCCTTGAGGTTCAGGATGACGTCGGTGACGTCCTCCTTCACCCCCGGGACGGTGGTGAACTCGTGGAGGACCCCGTCGACCCGGATCGAGGTCACGGCCGCGCCCGGGATTGACGACAGCAGGGTCCGCCGCAGCGAGTTGCCGAGGGTGTAGCCGAAGCCCGGCTCGAGGGGTTCGATGACGAACCGCGACCGGGTCTCGTCGACCGGCTCCTCCGAGAGGGCCGGACGCTGGGAGATCAGCACTTCTGGTGTTCCTTCCGGTGCTCGGGCATC
>JAICLN010000114.1 GCA_025925615.1 Actinomycetospora sp.
CGGGGGACGCGGCGGACGTTGTCGGTCCCCGGTGCGATCGTGCCGACATGACCGATCTGACCGGGCGCGTCGCGCTCGTCGCGGGCGCCACCCGCGGTGCCGGACGCGGCATCGCCGTCGAGCTGGGGGCGGCCGGCGCCGTCGTCTACTGCACTGGGCGGAGCACCCGCGGGCGCCGCTCCGAGTACGGGCGTCCCGAGACGATCGAGGACACGGCCGACCTCGTCACCGCGGCCGGCGGCACCGCCATCGCCGTCCCCACCGACCACCTCGACCCGGACGCCGTGGGCGCCCTCGTCGCGCGGATCGACGACGAGCAGGGTGGTCTGGACATCCTCGTCAACGACATCTGGGGCGGCGAGATGCTGGTCTCGTGGGACGTCCCGGTGTGGGAGCACGACCTCGCGAACGGCCTGCGCGTGCTCCGGTTGGCGATCGACACGCACCTGATCACCGCGCACCACGCGCTCGCGCTCCTGGCGCGGCGCCCTGGCGGGCTCGTCGTCGAGGTCACCGACGGCACGGCGGCCTACAACGACGAGCAGTACCGGATCAACGTGTACTACGACCTCGCGAAGACGGCCCCGATCCGGCTCGCCCGGTCCTGGGCGCACGAGCTCCGTGCGTACGACGGCACCGCCGTCGCGGTCACCCCGGGCTGGCTGCGCTCGGAGATGATGCTCGAGCTCTTCGGCGTCACCGAGCCGACCTGGCGCGACGCCCTGGTCCGCGAGCCCCACTTCGCGATCTCCGAGACACCCCGGTTCGTCGGCCGGGGCGTGGCCGCGCTCGCCGCCGACCCGGATCGTGCCCGCTGGAACGCACGCTCCACCTCGTCCGGGGAACTCGCCAGCGAGTACGGGCTCACCGACCTCGACGGATCCCGGCCGGACTGCTGGCGCTACCTCGTCGAGGTCCAGGACGCGGGCCTCCCCGCGGACGTCCGTGGCTACCGGTGACCCACCGGCGCACGCCGTGGAGCACAGCCTTGCCTTGCTGGCAGAGCGATCGCAACGCTGCTTGACTCCCGGCGTGACCGACGACCGTGCGGTGCTGCCGACCCACGAGGACGAGCCGCATGCCGAGGCCAGCGACGCCCGGCTCAACTGGCTGCGGGCGGGGGTGCTCGGGGCCAACGACGGGATCGTGTCGGTCGCCGGGATCGTCGTCGGCGTGGCCGCCGCGACCGCCGACCGTGCCCCGATCCTCACCGCGGGCGTCGCCGGTCTCGTCGCGGGCGCGGTGTCGATGGCCCTCGGGGAGTACGTCTCGGTGTCCAGCCAGCGCGACTCCCAGCGGTCGATGCTCGCCAAGGAGCGCCGCGAGCTCGACGAGGACCCGGAGGACGAGCTCGCCGAGCTGACCGCGATCTACGAGGCGAAGGGGCTCTCCCGCGAGACCGCCGACCAGGTGGCCCGCGAGCTCACCCGCCACGACGCCTTCGCCGCCCACGTCGACGCCGAGCTCGGCATCGATCCCGACGAGCTCTCGAGCCCCGGCCAGGCCGCCGGCGCGTCGGCGCTGGCGTTCACGCTCGGCGGCATCCTTCCGCTGCTCGCGATCCTGCTCCCACCGCCGACCTGGCGCGTCCCGATCGCGTTCGTCGCCGTGCTCATCGCCCTCGGGCTCGCCGGCTGGATCTCCGCGAACCTCGGGGGCAGCCCGGTCCGGAAGGCGGTGCTCCGCGTGGTCGTGGGCGGCGCGCTCGGGCTCGCGGTCACCTACGGCATCGGCCACCTCGTCGGCACGGCCGTCGGCTGAGGATGACCGACCCCACCGACCCCACCGACCCCACCGACCCGGACGCGGTCGAGCTCGGCGTCGCCGTCCCCGCGACCGTCGAGCAGGCGTGGGCGGCCGTCGTCGGGCTCCCCGACGTCCGCGCCTGGACGGAACCGGCCCACGTCCGGCCCCGCGCCGACGGCACGATCGCCGTCGCGACGGGCGCCGAGGACGCGCTCCGCGTGGTCACCTCCGACCCGCCGCACCGCCTGGTCACCGAGGCCGTCGTGGTGCTCGACGGCCGGGACGCCGTGCTCACGACGACGTGGCGGATCGAGCCGCACGAGACAGATGCCCGAGCCACGGCCGGGGTCCGGGTCACGACGACGGGTCTGGGCGCCGCCGCCGGGCGGGCTCCCGGTACGGCCCTGCGCGAGCGGGCCGCGACGGCGTTGTCCACGCTCGCCGTCCACCTGCAGTACTGGCCCGACCGCATCGGGCCCGGATGCACCGGGGCCGGCGTCCACGCCTGGGGCCCGTCGCGCGGACGCTCCGCCGACAGCGGCCACGAGCGCGCGCACGCCCGCTTCCTCGCCCAGGTCGGCATCCTCGTCCCCCGGCAGCCGCTGACGACCTTCCGCGGGGTCCCGCCGCTCGCGGGGACGTGCCTGGAGCGCCGCGCCGGTCACCACCACAGCGCGGCGCTGCTCCTGCTCGACGCGCCCGCACCCGGCGTCGCCACGCTCGCGACGACGGGCACCGACCCCGTCCACGAGATCCGCGCGGTGCTCTACGGGGACGACGCGGCCGGGATCGCCGAGCGGCTGTCGGCGCAGTGGTCGTCGTGGCTGGCCCAGGCCTGAGCCGTCACCGCGCGAGCCGTCACCGCAGGGCCGGTCGCGGGAACCCGAACCGCACCGTCACGCCCGGGGAGAAGTGCACGAGGTCCGGCGCCCGCCCGGAGAGCCCGGGGAAGCCGGCCGCGGCCACCAGCTCGTCGTCGCAGGCGACGAGGTCGGCGCGGCGCAGCGGCCACGGCTCGTGGACGTTCGGGACGTACCAGGTGACGCCCGCGTGGCTCTCGTGCAGCCCCCACCGCGCGGTGAGGAAGTCCGCGAGCGGGTCCCCCGCGACCGGCTCCGCCGGCCGCACCGCCACGACGCTGCGGTGCCCGCCGACCCGCGTCGTGGTGCGGTACAGGGCCTCGCCGTCGGCGTACCGGAAGGCCATCCGCGCCCACCGGTACGGCAGCCCGAAGGCAGCCTGCGCGCCGAGGACCACCGCGAGCCGTGACGCGTCCAGGCTGCGGAACACGATGCCGCGCCGACCCGTGTCGTCGACGGTGTAGAGCCGGACGTTGGTCTCCAGGAAGGTCCCGAACCAGGGCACCGAGGGTCCTCGGGCGACGCCGGCGCCGACCATCCGGAACGGCACGAGCCCGACGTAGGTGGCGCCGTCACGGACGTCGGGGTGCACCCCGCGCGGCAGCAGCGGGGCCACGTCGTCGGGATCGACGGCCCAGTGCAGGAAGGCGGCGTCGCGCCAGGACTGGGTCATCATCGTGGGGCCGGAGTACTCCGGCGCCCACACGCTGACGGGCCGGGTGACGGCGTTGCTCATGCCCCGGAGTGTGGGCGATCGCCGCGGTGAGCGCGTACCACGACGGAATACGGACCCGTGCGCGGAGCGCTCACCCGACATGGCACTGACGCGATTCGGCGGCCCGCTGTCCCGCTCGCTCCCGGAGACCCGGACGTTCACCGTCGAGGGCCCGGCCCACTCGCTCCTGTTGGAGCCGTTCCGCCGCCGGGTGCGGGCGATCGTCACCGACGACACCGGCGCCGACGTCGTCGTGCTCGACACGGTCCGCGGCGCGCTGCTGCACGAGACCGGGCTCGGCCCGCAGCTCTACCTGCCCGCCGAGGACGTCCGGGCGGACCTCCTGCACCCCAGCGACCACTCGACGCACTGCCCGTTCAAGGGCGACGCGAGCTACCAGCACCTCACGGTCGGGAACCGCACGATCGAGAACGCCGTGTGGTCCTACCCCGACCCCAAGCCGGACTCGTCCTGGCTGGCCGGGCTCGTCGCGCTCCCGATGAGCGCCGCCGACCGCTGGCTCGACGAGGACGAGGACGTGCTCGGCCACCTCACCGACCCCTACCACCGCGTCGACCTGCGTCCGACCAGCCGCGAGGTCACGGTGACCGCCCCCGACGGCACCGTCGTCGCCCGCACCACCCGGGCCGTCCTGCTCGACGAGACCGGCCTCGGCGTGCGGTTCTACATCGACCGCGCCGACGTGCACGCAACGCTGCGGCCCTCCGGGACCACGACCGTCTGCCCCTACAAGGGCGTCTCCAGCTACTGGACGGTCGAGGCGGACGGCGGCAATGAGGTCGTCGACGGGGCGTGGTCCTACGAGGCGCCGCGCGACGAGTCCCGGGGCATCGCCGGCAGGGTCTCCTTCTCCGACGATTTTGCGGTGACGGTGTCGCCGAGCTGAGGCTCGCTCAGCCGTCGGCGCCGGGGTGGCCGAGCCGGACCAGCGCGGCGACGACGTCGGCGGCGTCGAGCCCGTCGAGGAGCCGGCGTTCGGCGTCCTCGACCGACGGGGCCAGACGCTCGTGGAGCTCCCGGCCGCGGGCGCTGAGGGCCACGCGGACCCGGCGTCGGTCGGCGGGGTCGGCCTCGCGGTAGAGCGCGCCGACCGCAGCGAGCCGGTCCACCACGCGGCTCAGGGTGGAGTCGTCGAGGCGGGTGCCCGCGACCAGGTCCCGCATGGCCTGGTCGCCGTGCTCGGCGAGGCGGCGCACGACGAGCCACTGCTCGACGCCCAGGCCCTCCGTCGCCGTGATCTCCTCGACCCGGCGGGTGACCTCGTCCAGGGCCTGCGTGAGCGCGACGACGAGCGACGGCCCCAGACCGCGCGTGTCCGGCACCGCCACGGGCTTCCTCCCTGGACACCGGGTTCTGCATCCCGCATGGTGTGGGCCCGGGCCCTGCTGGTCAATCCTCCCCGGAGGCGCCGATGATGTCGGGTACCTCACGCGGGGCCGCCCGGCAGGAGTGGCGGGTCGCGATGGTCCTGCCCCTGCACGGGCCGGCCGGCCTGTTCGCTCCGTCCTGCGAAGCCGTCATCGACGTCGCCGTCGCGGAGATCAACGCCCGGGGCGGCATCCTGGGGCGGGAGGTCGTCACGGAGGTCCTCGACGGCGGCGGGGAGCCCCACGAGGTCGCGGACCGCGTGCGCGGGCGCCTCGCGGCCGGCGCCGTCGACGCGGTGAGCGGCTGGCACATCTCCTCGGTGCGCCAGGCGCTGGTCCCCGTGCTCGCCGGGCGGATTCCCTACGCCTACACCTCGCTGTACGAGGGCGGGGAGACCCGCCCCGGCGTGTTCTGCTGCGGCGAGACGCCCGACGTCCAGATCGCTCCGGCACTGCGGTGGCTGCGCGACGAGTTCGGGCTGCGACGGTGGTTCGTCGTCGGCGACGACTACGTCTGGCCCCGCGCATCCGCAGGGGCCGTCCGCGGCTACGCACACGACCTCGGCCTCGACCTGGTCGGGCAGGACTTCGTCGAGCTCGGTGCCGCGGACGTCGACCGCGTGGTGACGCGGATCGAGCGCGCGTCCTGCGACGGGGTGCTGATGCTGCTGGTGGGCCAGGACGCCGTGGAGTTCAACCGGGAGTTCGCCCGCCGCGGGCTGGCCGAACGCGTCGCGCGCTTCAGCCCCCTGATGGAGGAGAACATGCTGTTGGCCAGCGGCGCCGACAGCACGGCGAACCTCTTCGTGGCCTCCTCCTACTTCCGGTCGATGGCCACCGGCGCCGCGATGGACCTGCTGGACCGGTACCTGCGGGCCCACGGGACGCACGCCCCGGCGCTGAGCAGTGCGGCCGAGAGCTGTCACGAGGGGCTGCACACCCTGGCCGCGCTGGCGCGCCGGGCCGGGTCGGACCACCTCGCGGCCTGGGACGCCGCCACGGACGGCACCGCCTACGAGGGTCCGCGCGGGACGGTCGAGTTCCGCGGGCGGACGGCACGCCAGCGCGTCCACCTCGCCGTCGCGGACGGTGTGGACTTCGACGTCCTGGCGTGCCTCTGACGCCGCGCCTTGACAGGGGCCCCGAGCAGTACTCTCATATGAGAACAACTACCGCAGGGAGGCCCCCATGCCCGAGGTCGTGTTCCGCGTGGACCAGTCACGCTCGATGCGGGACCAGGAGGTCCCCGGGCACAACCGGTGGCACCCCGACATCCCCGCCGCGGCGTCGGTCCGGCCCGGTGACGTCTTCCGCATCGAGTGCAAGGACTGGACGGACGGCCAGGTCCGCAACGACGACTCGGCGAACGACATCCGGGACATGGTCCTGGACCACAACCACATGCTCTCCGGGCCGATCCACGTCGAGGGGGCCGAGCCGGGCGACCTCCTGGTGGTCGACTACCTCGACCTCGGGCCGGCGCACGGCGGGGCGCCTGCCGTCGGCAGCGAGGCCGGCCAGGGCTGGGGCTACACCGGCATCTTCGCGAAGAGCAACGGCGGCGGCTTCCTCACCGACCACTTCCCCGACCCCGGCAAGGCGATCTGGGACTTCGAGGGCAAGTACGCCACCTCACGGCACCTACCGGGGGTCCGGATCGCGTCCAACGTGCACGCGGGACTCGCCGGGTGCGCCCCGTCGGCGGAGCTCCTGGCCACGTGGAACCGTCGCGAGCAGGCCCTGATCGACACCGACCCCGAGCGGGTGCCCCCGCTGGCCCTGCCGCCGCTGGCCGACCACGCCCTGCTCGGGACCATGGGTGGGTCCGACGCGCAGGGTGCCGCGCGCGAGGCGGCCCGCACCGTGCCCCCGCGCGAGCACGGCGGCAACGTCGACATCAAGAACCTGTCCATCGGCTCCCGGGTGCTCTACCCGGTGTACGTGCCCGGGGCGAAGTTCTCGATCGGCGACCTGCACTTCGCCCAGGGCGACGGCGAGATCAGCTTCTGCGGCGCGGTGGAGATGGGCGGTTACGTCGACGTCCACGTCGACCTCATCAAGGGCGGGGTCGACAAGTACAAGGCGACGATGCCGATCTTCCAGCCCGGCCGGCACGAGCCGCGCTACGACGAGTTCGTCTCCTTCATCGGCATCTCGGTCGACGAGGGCGGCGACCAGCACTACATGGACGCCACGGTCGCCTACAAGCAGGCCTGTCTGCACGCGATCGACTACCTGAAGCAGTTCGGCTACACCGGCGAGCAGGCCTACCTCATCCTCTGCGCGTCCCCGATCGAGGGCCGGGTGAGCGGCATCGTCGACATCCCCAACGCCTGCTGCTCGCTCTACGTCCCCACCGGGATCTTCGACTTCGACATCCGGCCCACCGGGGACGGGCCCACCGTCGTCGACCGCGGCCAGTGCGCGACGGCCAGCTGAGCCCCGTCGTCGCGGCGCAGCCTGAAGAACGACGAGTCAGTGCTTCACCGGGATGGGTTCGACCGGGTCGTTCCCGGTCCCCGGCCTTCCGCGTCGGCCAGCAGCACCTCGCGCAGCGCCTGCGCCTGACCCGCGCGCCGTGCCGTCTCCGTGATCAGGTGCAGGAGGATCCACCGCAGCTCGATGTGGCCGCGGCGGTCGTCGCGCACCGCATCGTCGAGGGACTCCGCGCCGGCCAGGGCGTCCCGTCCCCGCTCGCAGGTCTCCTGGTAGGCCCCCACGACGAGCGACGGGTCGTCGAGGTCGGTGATCCGGAACGCCTCGTCGGACTCGTCGACCTCGCCGAAGGCCCGGGCCGCGCGTCCGCCGCGTTCCCCCCAGCGCTCGACGAGCCAGGTGCGCTCGAGGTCGGTGAGCAGCTTGACGAGACCGGTGAGGCTGGGGCCGGACTCGGGGACGCGGCGGCGCAGGGCGGCGGGGGGCAGGCCGTCGAGGGCCAGGATCACCTGGGTGCGGAAGTAGTCCAACCAGCCCTCGAGGGACTCGCGCTCCTCCGCGACCTCGGGGGGTTGGCGGCGTCGGACCGGGGCGCGGAAGGGGTCGTCGAAGCTCACTCTCGTCCCGACGTCGGGCGATGCGGGGCGCGGCACCACCCCCGCGGGGCACCTCGCCCGCGGGGGGCAACGGACGAGCATGCCGGGCCGATCCGGCCGCGACAACCCGTCCTCGTCACTCCGAGGGCATCGTCACCAGCGCCTCGAGCGCGGGCACGGCCGCGGCGAGGGCCTCGCGGTGCTCGGGGGCGAGCCGCTCCAGGCGCTCGGCCAGCACGGCGGTCCGCTCGGTGCGCAGCTGCTCGATGACCGCGCGGCCCTCGGGCGAGACCTCGACGAGGGCCGAGCGCGCGTCGTGCGGGTCGGGCGTGCGGACGAGCAGCCCGGCGTCGTCGAGCGCGGCGAGGACCCGGCTCATCGTCGGCGGGGTGACGGCCTCGCGGCGGGCCAGCTCGGAGAGGCGCAGCGGCTCGTGCTCCTCCAGCGTCACCAGCACGGAGGTCTGCAGTGGGGGCAGCACCGCGGCGGAGTCCACGCGGATGCGGCGGTTCAGCCGTCCGATCGCGAGCCGCAGCCGAGCGGGCAGCATCGGGTCGTCGAGGTCGGGCGGCCCGGCCCGGTCGGGGACCGCCGTCGAGGAGGAAGCACCAGCCATACCTCATCGTCGCACTACTTAGGCTGCGCACATACCACCGGGCAGGTGTTTCCCGTCGCTTTCGTCCCGATTCCGAACCTCCCATACCGCCGTCCGAGACCGACTCAGACCTTGCGCAGCCGGATTCGTCGCACCGAGTGATCTCCTCCCTTGGTCAGGACGAGGCCGGCGCGCGACCGGGTGGGCGCGATGTTCTCCCGCAGGTTCGGCCCGTTGATGTCGTCCCACAGCTGTGCGGCGCGGGCCAGGGCGGACTCGGTGTCCATCTCGGCGTAGCGGCGGAAGTACGACGCCGGGTCGCGGAACGCGGTCTCGCGCAGCGCGAGGAAGCGCTCGATGTACCACCGGCGCACGTCGGCGGGGTGCGCGTCGACGTAGATCGAGAAGTCGATGAGGTCGCTGACCGCGAGCGCGCTCGCCCGCTCCCCGGTCTGCGGGGCGGGCTGCAGGACGTTGAGGCCCTCGAGCACGAGGATGTCCGGGCGCGCGACGGCCCGCTGCTCGTCGAGCACGTCGTAGACCAGGTGGGAGTAGACCGGCGCGGGGACCTCGGGCTTGCCCGCCTTGACGTCGGAGACGAAGCGCAGCAGGGCCCGCCGGTCGTAGGACTCCGGGAACCCCTTGCGGGTCATCATCCCGCGCCGCTCGAGCTCGGCGTTGGGGTAGAGGAACCCGTCGGTGGTCACCAGTGCGACGTTCGGGTGGTCCTCCCAGCGCGCGAGGAGCAGCCGCAGCAGCCGGGCGGTGGTCGACTTGCCCACCGACACCGAGCCCGCGATCCCGATGACGAACGGGGTGGGCTCCTCGTCCTGGCGCAGGAACGTCCGGTAGGCCTGCAGCAGGCCCGAGTTGGCCCGCACGTGCAGGTCGAGCAGGCGCGAGAGCGGCAGGTAGACCTCACGGACCTCGTGGAGGTCGACGGGGTCGCCCAGGGAGCGCAGCTCCTCGAGCTCCTCGCCGGTCAGCGGGAGGTCACCGTGCTCGTCCCGCAGCGCGGCCCACGAGGCACGGTCGAAGTCGACGAACGGGGACCCGCTCATGGGCGCCCATTCTGGCCAGGGGACCCCGGGGTCCGGCCAGCGGCTGTCTGCGTCGTCACGTCCTGGGGTGTCACGTCGCCCGGTACCCGGGGCGGGCGCCGATCACGCGCTCCGTCGCTGGTCGCGCCCGCAGGGTGGTGATCACTTCCCCGTGGTCGGCGCGAGGACCCGCGTCGGCGGGCCCCGTATCCTCGACGGCGTGGCGAAGACGGCGACGAACGACCGGGTCGGGCGCGACGAGCTGACCGAGTTCCTGCGGACGCGTCACCACGCCATCGTGGTGACCCGCCGGAAGGACAGCGGCGAGCAGACCTCCCCGGTGACGCTGGGCATCGACGCGCAGGGCCGGCTCCTGGTGTCGACCTACCCGGAGCGGTCGAAGGTGCACAACTTCCGCCGGGACCCGGCGGTCGCGATGTGCGTGCTGTCCGACGACTTCAACGGCCCGTGGGTCCACGTCGAGGGCACCGCGGAGGTCCTCGACCTCCCCGAGGCGCTGGACCCGCTCTGCGAGTACTTCCGGTCCATCTCCGGGGAGCACTCGGACTGGGACGAGTACAAGGAGGCCATGGCCTCCCAGGGCAAGTGCCTGGTGCGGCTCACCGTCGAGCACTGGGGCCCGATCGCCACCGGCGGCTTCCCCGCGCGCCTGCAGAAGGACTGAGGTCGCGGGTGGACGTCCTGCTCTCCGTGCTCGGCCTCGTCGGGGTCGTCGCGGTCACGCTCGGCACGGCCGTGTTCGTCGCGGCCGAGTTCTCGCTGACCACGCTCGAGCGCAGCCAGGTCGACCACCACGCCGCCGAGGTCGGCGACCGGCGGGCCAAGTCCGTCGCGAGCGCCCACCGCAACCTGTCCTTCGAGCTCTCCGGGGCCCAGCTCGGCATCACGATCACGACGCTGGTCACCGGCTACCTGGCCCAGCCCGCGATCGCGACACTGATCTCCCCGGTGCTCGAGGACGTGGGCCTGCCCGCGGGCGCGGCGACCGGGACCGCGGCCGTCATCGCGCTGGTGCTGGCGACGGCGTTGTCGATGGTCTTCGGCGAGCTGGTGCCGAAGAACCTCGCGATCGCCGCGCCGCTGCGCACCGCCCGGGCGGTGGCCGGCGTCCAGGCCGCGTTCTCCCGGGTGCTGTCCTGGTTCATCTCCGGGCTCAACGGCGCCGCGAACTGGATCGTGCGCCGGCTCGGCGTCGAG
>JAICLN010000109.1 GCA_025925615.1 Actinomycetospora sp.
GACGGCGCGGTGCGCGCGCTTGCTGACCAGGTTGAGCGCGTCCGCGACGGCCTCGCCGGGGTTCAGGACAAGGGGGGTGTCCCAGACGGTGTGCCGGGACTTCACCCCGGCGACGATGTCGGCGACCGCGGCGGCGTCGACGTCCTGCGGGATGACCGCCATCCCGCCGCGCCGCGCGAGTGTCTCGGCCATGCGCCGGCCGGACACGGCGGTCATGTTCGCCGCGATGATCGGGATCGTCGCGCCCGAGGGGTCGGCGACGGCGAGGTCGACGTCGAACCGGGAGGCGACGTCGGACCGCTCCGGGACGAGGAACACGTCGTCGTAGGTCAGGTCATGGGCCGGGGCGTGGCCGTCGAGGAACCGCACGTGCGCACAACCTACCCGGCAGGATCGACGCCGTGGCCGCCCCGATCCTCGACCGCCGCGCCCTGAACCGGGCCACGCTCGCCCGCCGGCGCACCTACCGGACGACCTCACGCACCCGATCCCGTAGCCACCGCCGCACCGGGTCGGCGTCCGTGCGCCGGTGCCAGGTCTGCACGAGGTGCACGGCGGGCAGCGGCACCGGGCACGGCCAGGTCCGGAGCTCGTCGCCCCGCACCCGCCGGGTGAGCCGCTCGGGGGCGAGGCAGACCAGGTCGGCGGAACGGACCAGCGCGCAGGCCGCAGCGAACCCCGGCGCCGCGGCGACGACGGTGCGCTCGAGCCCGAGCGCCGCGAGTGCCTCGTCGAGCGGGCCGCGGAGCACGCCGCGCCGGGAGGCGTTCACGTGCCCGACGGCCGCCACGTCATCCGCCGTCGGTCCCCCGTCGCCGGCCCGCCGGGCCAGCGCGCCGTCGGGCCGTCCGACCACGACCATCTCGTCATGGGTCAGCGTCTCGCGCCGCAACCCGTCGTCGTCGGCGAGCGGGGCGCCGACGTCGAGGTCCACCGTCCCGTCCCGGAGGGCCGCCACGCTCTCGTCGCCCTCGCCGACCAGGCGCAGGCGCGCCCGGGGAGCCCGTACCGACACCGCCGCGAGGAGGTCGGGGCCGAACTCCTCGACGGCGTCGGTGCCGGTCCGCACGGTCAGCACCGCGTCGAGGGAGCGCTCGAGCTCGGTGTCGGTCGGCGCCACCCGGGTGGAGAGCACAGCGTGGGCCGCGGCGAGGGCGTCGTGGGCGGTCCCGCGCAAGGCCTCCGCCGCGGGGGTCGGCACCAGCCGGCGTCCGGCGCGGACGAGCAGCGGATCCCCGGTGACGCGGCGCAGGCGGGTGAGCGACCGGCTCACCGCTGCGCGGCGCCGGTCCGGCTCTGATCGGGTCAGGCGCGCCGCAGGCGCACCAGCGACTCGAGGGTGTCCGCCTCGGCCGCGGGCTTGTCGTCGCGGTAGCGCACCACCCGCGCGAAGCGCAGTGCGACGCCGCCGGGGTAGCGCGTCGAGGTCTGCACCCCGTCCAGCTCGATCTCGACGACGATCTCCGGGCGCAGGTACACCGTGTACGCGTCCCGGGACGTCTCGAACCGCGGGAACGTCTCGGTCTGCCAGCGCAGCGTCTCGTCGGTCATGCCCTTGAAGGTCTTGCCGACCATGACGAACTCGCCGCTCGCCGGGTCGCGCGCCCCGAGGTGGATGTTGGAGAGCCAGCCGCGGCGCCGGCCGGAGCCCCACTCGCAGCCCAGCACGACGAGGTCGAAGGTGTGCGCCGGCTTGATCTTCTGCCAGGACTTCCCGCGCCGCCCCGCCGTGTAGGTCGAGTCGAGTGCCTTGACCATCGAGCCCTCCTGGCCCGCGTCGAGCGCCGCCTGCACCTCTGCCGCCGCCTGCTCCGGCGTCGGGCGCACGACGCCGGGGATCACGCGGTCCCCGACGACCTCCGCGAGCTCCCGACGACGGGTCTCGAGCGGCTCGTCGACGAGGTCGGTGCCGTCGCGGTGCAGGCAGTCGAAGAACCACGGCCGCATCGCACCGGAGCCCAGGCCCTTCATCGAATCCTGGAACGCGCGGGGGCGCCCGTCCTCGGACACCGCGAGGGTCTCCCCGTCGAGGACGACGGTGTCGACCGGCAGGTCGCGCACCAGCGCCACGATCTCCGGGACCGCCTCGGTGATCTCGTGCAGCGTCCGGGACCACACCCGGACCTCGTCGCCGCGGCGGTGCACCTGGATGCGGGCGCCGTCCAGCTTGTGCTCGACGACGACGCCGGGCTGCCCGTCGGGCGGTCCGAGGTCGGCGAGGGTCGTCTCCAGGGAGTCGCCGGGGGAGGCGAGCATCGGGCGGACCGGTCGCATGACCTCCAGCCCGACGGCGCCCAGTTCCGCGACCGGGTCGGCGCTCGTCAGCGCGGCGACCGCCGTGGTGGGGAGCCGGCCGGAGAGCATGAACGCCCGCCGCACCGCGTCGGCGGGCACCTCCGCGGCCGCGGCCACCGCCTCGATCATCAGGCCCTCGAGCGCACCCTGGCGGAGCTCGCCGCCGAGCAGCCGCACCAGGAACCGGCCCTCGTCCGCCGTGGCGGCGCCGAGCAGCGCCTGGAGCTCCGCGGTCCGGCGCGCGCCCACCCCGGTGCCCGACCCGGCCATCGCCGCCAGCCGGTCGAGCGCGGCCTCGACGTCGGCGACGGACAGCGACGGCTCGGCGGCCGGCTCCACGCCGACCCCCGAGAGCGCCCGCCAGCCGATGCCGGTCCGACCTTGGAGCATGTCGCCGGCGAGCCAGGCCGTGACCGGCTGCACCTCGTCGTCGTCGGCCGCGCCCAGGACCGCCGCGAGCGCGGCGGTCTTGGCCTTGCGCGAGCGGGTGGCCGCGACCTGCGCGGAGGCGTCGACGACGGCGGCGAGGAGCACGACGGAGCCGGTTACGCGTCCACGCGCGTCATCGCGAGGACGTCGAGCGCCTCGTCGAGCTGGGACTGGGTCAGCTTGCCGTCGGCGACGTAGCCGTCGGACTCGATGACCTCGCGGATCGTCCGGCGCTCCTTCATCGCCTTCTTCGCGATCTTCGCGGCCTCCTCGTAGCCGATGAGGCGGTTGAGCGGGGTGACGATCGCCGAGGACGACTCGGCGTAGCGGCGGCAGGCCTCCTCGTCGGCCTCGGTGCCCTCGAGCACCCGGTCGGCCAGCAGCCGGGCGGCGTTCGCGAGCAGGCGGGCCGACTCGAGGACGTTGCGCGCCATCACCGGCATCATGACGTTGAGCTCGAGGTTGCCCTGCGAGCCGGAGAACGCGACGGTGGCGTCGTTCCCGATCACCTGTGCGGCGACCATCATCGTCGCCTCGCAGATCACCGGGTTGACCTTGCCGGGCATGATCGAGCTGCCGGGCTGCAGGTCGGGCAGGTGAATCTCGGCGAGACCGGTGGACGGGCCCGACGAGAGCCAGCGCAGGTCGTTCGCGATCTTGTAGAGGCTGACGGCGACGGTGCGCAGCGCGCCGGAGAGCTCGACGAGGCCGTCCCGGGCGCCCTGGGCCTCGATGTGGTCGCGCGCCTCGGTCAGCTCGGGGATGCCGGTGGCCTGCCGCAGCTCCTCGACGACGCGGGTGCCGAAGCCCTCCGGGGTGTTGATCCCGGTGCCGACCGCGGTGCCGCCGATCGGCAGCTCGCCGACCCGCGGCAGGGCGGCGCGCAGCCGCTCCGTGCCGTGGCTGCACTGCGTGGCCCAGCCGCCGGCCTCCTGGCCGAGGGTGATCGGCACGGCGTCCATGAGGTGGGTACGCCCGGACTTCACGACGTGGCGCCAGTCCTGGGCGCGGCGGCTGAGCACCGCGCCGAGGTGGTCCAGCCCGGGGATGGTGTCGGTGACGACGGCCTCGGTGGCGGCCAGGTGGATCGTCGTCGGGAAGACGTCGTTGGAGCTCTGCGAGGCGTTGACGTGGTCGTTCGGGTGGACCTTCTGGCCGCTCGCACGCGACGCCAACGTGGCGATGACCTCGTTGGCGTTCATGTTCGAGCTCGTGCCCGAGCCGGTCTGGAAGACGTCGATGGGGAACTCGCCGTCGTGCGCGCCGGACGCGACCTCGGCGGCGGCGGCCGCGACGGCGTCGGCGATGCCCGCGTCGAGCACCCCGAGCGCCTTGTTCACGCGGGCGGCGGCCCCCTTGACGAGGCCGAGGGCGCGGATCTGCGCCGGCTCGATGGGGCGGCCCGAGATGGGGAAGTTCTCCACGGCGCGCTGCGTCTGTGCGGCGTAGAGCGCGTCGGCCGGCACCTGGACCTCGCCCATGGTGTCGTGCTCGGTTCGGTACTCCGTCGCCTTCGGTGCGCCTGCGTCGTTGCCCATGGCCGCATCCTCGCGCCTACCGTGACGGGTGACGAGTCGGGGGGAGGTGGGCCTCGCCCCAGAATCCCCTACACCCAGGGGCTCTCGTCGTTCTCGACCTCGTCGGAGCCGAAGTCGACCGTGGAGTACTCCCGCAGCTTCGCGAGCCGGTGGTAGCCGTCGATCAGCCGCACCGTGCCCGACTTCGAGCGCATCACCAGCGACTGCGTCGTCGCCCCGCCCGCGCGGTACTGCACGCCGCGCAGCAGGTCGCCGTTGGTGACCCCGGTGGCGCAGAAGAAGATGTTCTCGCCGTCGACGAGGTCCTGGGTGTGCAGCACCCGCTCGAGGTCGTGGCCCGCGCCGATCGCCTTCTCGCGCTCCTCGGCGTCCTTCGGCCACAGCCGGCCCTGGAACGACCCGCCCATGCACGAGATCGCCGACGCGGCGATGATCCCCTCGGGCGTGCCGCCGATCCCGAGCAGCAGGTCGACGTCGCTCTCGTGGCGGGCCGCCGCGATGGCCCCCGCGACGTCGCCGTCGGTGATGAAGCGGATGCGGGCCCCGGCGTCGCGGATCTCCTGGACGAGGCCGTCGTGGCGCGGCCGGTCGAGCACGACGACCGTCACGTCCGGGATGCCCGCGCCCTTGCGCTTCGCGATCGCCCGCAGGTTGTCCCTGACGGTGGCGGTGATGTCGACGACGTCGGCGTACTCGGCCCCGACCGCGAGCTTCTCCATGTAGAACACCGCGGACGGGTCGAACATGGCGCCCCGCTCGGCCACGGCGAGGACGGCGAGCGCGTTCGGCATGCCCTTCGCCATCAGCGTGGTGCCGTCGACGGGGTCGACCGCGACGTCGCACTCCGGGCCGTCGCCGTTCCCGACCTCCTCGCCGTTGTAGAGCATCGGCGCCTCGTCCTTCTCGCCCTCGCCGATGACCACCGTGCCCCGCATCGACACCGAGCCGATGAGCTTGCGCATCGCGTCGACGGCCGCCCCGTCACCGCCGTTCTTGTCGCCGCGCCCGACGAACCGCCCCGCGGCCATCGCGGCCGCCTCGGTCACCCGCACGAGCTCGAGCGCGAGGTTGCGGTCGGGCGTCTCGGGATAGCGGGCGGCGGGGGACTGCGAGGAGGTCACCGAGTTGTCTCCTGTCGGGCAGGGCGGACCGGGAGGGTCATTCTCCCGGAGCAGGGGCGGTCACGGAACCGGCATCGGCCGGCCGGGGCCGGGGTGCCCGCCACTGGAACGATGGAGGCATGCACTCGAGGTGGTCGTGAGCGCGCCGCGCGGGGGATCGGGCCGAGGCGTGGGCCCGCTGGCGATCGGGACGATCGTGCTCGCCGTGATCGTCCTCGCGCTGACCGGCCTGACGCGCGCGTGCTCGTTCTCCCCGACCGCGCCCACCGTGGACCGCGGCTCGGTCCAGCGCATCGACGTGGCGCAGGCGGGCCGCGACGCGCTCGGGGCGGTGCCGTTCGCGGTGCGGGCGCCGGCGATGCCGCCCGACTGGATCGCGCAGTCGACCGACGTGCGCCCGGTCGGCGGCGGCCGCGCGTTCCGGCTCGGCTGGGTGACCCCGGAGAGCGCGTTCGTGCGGCTGGTGCAGTCCGATGCGCCGGAGGACGCACTGGTGACCTCGGAGCAGGGCGCGCCGCCGGCGCTGGGCCCGATCGCCGCGGGCGGGCACACCTGGACGACCTACCGCGGGGTGCGCGGCGAGGCGGTATGGGTGACCGACGTGGCCGGGGTGCGGTGGCTGCTCACCGGCGACGCGTCCCCGGCGCGGTTCACGCAGCTGGCGGAGACGACGGCGGGGTCGCCGGTGGTGCCGCGGGGGTAGGGCCGGCTCGGGACGTCAGCGATCCTCCACCGACACCTGAGGATGGAGTCGTCCTGACATGCGTCGGGGCTCAGTCGCGGGGCGGCGGACCCCAGCCGCGCTCGTCGCGCCGGGTGACCTGCTCGCGGGCGCGGTCCTCGGTGGCCCAGTCCGCCGTCGGGTCGACGGTCGGGGTGGCGCGGGGGAGGGCGCCGGAGCCAGGAGCGCGGCCGGCGAGGGGGTCCGGCTGGTACGGGTCGACGGCGGGCTCGCGACGGGTGTCGTCGTACCCGGACCGGCCGTACCCGTCGTCGTACCCGGAACGCTCGGACCCGGCGGCGTCCTGCCGGGACCGGGCCTCGTCGACGTGGGCCGCGGCCGCGACGCCCTCGCGGGCCAGCGAGTGGACGCTCTCGCGCATCGCGCGCGTCGACGCCGCCCGCAGCTCGGCCGAGAAGACCGGGAGCGGGGCGAAGCGGCCGAAGGTGTCGCGCAGGAAGTGCGCGAGCAGGGTCGCCGTCGAGCGCGAGCGCCACATCGTCCAGCCGACGTACAGGTCCGCGCCGTACGGCTGCACCAGCAGCATCGCGCGCTCACTGCGCTGGCGGAACACCAGGACGGGCACGCCGGCGACGGTGCTCGGCTCGACCTCGGCGGGCGTGCGACGGGCCTGGGCCGCGCGGGTGACCCACTGGTACGCGCCGCGGGCGGCCCCGGCCCGGCCCTCGAGCAGCCGGGAGTACTCGGCGATCGGCTCCTTGGCCGGCGCGAAGAACGACGCCAGCCCCGCGAGGTAGAGCACCGCGGTGACCGCCGCGATCACGTTCATGATCAGGCGGCCGGTGATCGAGGGGCTCGACGTGCTCGCGAGGTAGTCCAGCAGCAGCCAGATGAGCAGGAGCACGGTGGGCGAGACGAGGAAGAGCAGCGCGCGGATGAGGTGGGGCGAGAGCATCCGCCAGGTGACGACGTCGTCGACGAGCACGTCGGGATCGCGGTGCGCGCGCGTCTCGGCGTGGTAGCCGTCGTGCGCGTCACGGATCGTCCGCGCCCACCCGTCGTCGGCGCTCTCCGCACTGCTCATGGGCGCACAGTGTGACCGACGGCGCGCACGCGAGCTCGTCTACTCGCGTGACTCGACGTCGCGGAGGACCGTCTCCACCCGTTCGCGTGCTCCGGCGAGGTGGCGTTCGCACGTGCGCGCCAACGACTCCCCGCGCTCCCACAAGGCCAGCGAGTCCTCCAGGGAGAGCCCCCCGGCCTCGAGCTTCGCGACGACGGCGGCCAGCTCCTCGCGGGCCTGCTCGTAGCCGGGCTCCTCGGCGCTCGCGTCCTCGGCCACGGGTCCTCCTCCCGGGATCGACGGTGTGGATTTCCTGACGTTGAGTGTCAGCGGTGATTCATCGCTGTCACTCCGCGGCCTCCACCCGGGCGCGTACAGCTCCGTCGGCGAGACGCACGCGCAGGACGTCGCCCGGCCCGACGTCGTCGGCCGACCGCAGCACCGGGGCCGCGACCTCGCCGCCGGCCTGCACGATCGCGTACCCGCGGGCCAGCGTGGCGGCCGGGCCGAGAGCGGTGAGGGAGGCGCGCAGGTGGCGCACGTCCGCGTCGCGCTCGCGCAGTCCGGCCTCGACCACGCGGCGGCCGCGCCCGACGAGGGCCGCCACCTCGTCCTCGCGCGTCGCCACCATCCGCAGCGGGTCGGCGAGCACCGGCCGGGAGCGCAGCCGCGCGATCCGCGTGTCCTCGCGCTCGACCCACGCGTGCAGCGCCCGCCGGGCGCGCGTGCGCAGCTGGTCGAGGTGGGCGGTCTCCTCGGCGAGGTCCGGGACGATGCACTTGGCGGCGTCGGTGGGGGTCGCCGCGCGCAGGTCGGCGACGTGGTCGACGAGCGGGGTGTCCGGCTCGTGCCCGATCGCCGTGACGACGGGGGTCCGGCAGTTCGCCACCCCCCGGCAGAGCGCCTCGTCGGAGAACGGGAGGAGGTCCTCGACGCTGCCGCCGCCGCGGGCCAGGACGATGACGTCGACGGCGGGGTCACGGTCGAGCGTCACGAGCGCGTCGAGGATCTGGGGCACCGCCTGGACGCCCTGGGTCGCGGTGTTGAGGACCCGGAAGCGCACACCGGGCCAGCGTCCGGTGGCGATGCTCACGACGTCGTGCTCGGCCGCGCTGGCGCGCCCGGTGACGAGGCCCACGCAGCCGGGCAGGCGGGGCAGCCGGCGCTTGCGGGCGGGGTCGAACAGGCCCTCGGCCGCGAGGAGGGCACGGAGCCGCTCGATCCGCGCGAGGAGCTCCCCGACCCCGACCGCCCGGACCTCGTCGACGCGCAGCGAGAGCGTCCCGCGGCCGAAGTAGAACGAGAACTTGCCGTGGACGACCACCCGCTGGCCCTCGGCGAGCGGCGGGGCGGCGCCCCGCACGATCTCGGCGGGCGCCGTCAGCGACAACGACACGTCCGCCGCCGGGTCGCGCAGCACGAGGAATGCCGTCCCCGTGCCCGGACGGGCGGTGACCTGGGTCAGCTGGCCCTCCACCCACACCGGCCCGAGCCGGTCGATCCACTTCGAGACCTTGAGGGCGACCGTCCGTACCGGCCACGGCGCCTCGGCGGTCGTCGTCACTGCTCGGCGGTGACCGTGGCGATGCGGTTGGTCAGCATGGTCACGAACGCCGGGCGGTCGGCGTGGGCCGACTCCCAGGCCAGCAGCTCGGTGAGCTGGTCGACCGAGAGGCCGCGCAGGCGGGCCCGGAGCTGTGCGATCGTCATCGACTCGTACCCGGGCAGCGCCCGCGGAGTGTCGCCCGGGGAGACGTCGTCGGCGGTGAGCACCGGGCGGTCGAGGGGCCGCGCGTGCCCGTTGGTCGACCGGCCCGGCAGGCGGCGTCCGGGCGGCCCGGCGCGGGGGCCCTCGACGATGCCGGCGGGCAGCACGCGGTCGTCGGTGTCCTCGTCGAAGCGCGCCCAGGACGGGGCCTCCTCCACCGGCCGTGCGCCCTCGAGGGCGGTGTCGCCCTTGATGGCCAGCTCGGTGACGACCTGCTGCGCGCGCATCGAGAGCTGCAGCACCCGGCTCACCGCCGAGATCGGCAGACCGACGACCGTGCGGGGGAGGGCCTGCACCTCCTCGACCGCGGTCACGACGAGCCCGGCAGCGACGCGCACCGGGAACGGGAGGGAACTCATGGCGTCCAGCCTGCCAGCCGACGCCGTGGCTGTGCGAATCGCCACGACCCCCGGATCGGTCACGGGCCGTCGATCAACGGTCCGACCCGTCGTCGGCCCGTAGGCTCGGGGCATGTCCGTCTCTCCGGGACCCGACACCACGACCACCGCCGACACCGCGTCCCGCCGGGTGCTCCTCGCCAAGCCGCGCGGGTACTGCGCCGGCGTGGACCGGGCCGTCGTCGCCGTCGAGAAGGCCCTGGAAACGTACGGCCCACCCGTGTACGTGCGCAAGGAGATCGTGCACAACCGCCACGTGGTGTCGACGCTCGCACAGCGTGGCGCGGTGTTCGTGGAGCGCACCGACGAGGTGCCCGAGGGCGCGATCGTCGTCTTCTCGGCGCACGGGGTGTCGCCCGCGGTGCACACCGAGGCCCGCGAGCGCGAGCTGCGGACCATCGACGCCACCTGCCCGTTGGTGACGAAGGTCCACCAGGAGGCGAAGCGATTCGCGCGGGAGGACTACGACATCCTGCTGATCGGGCACGAGGGCCACGAGGAGGTCGAGGGCACCTCCGGCGAGGCTCCCGAGAACATCCAGGTGGTGGACGGCCCGGGCGCCGTGGCCGCCGTCGAGGTCCGGGATCCTGAGAAGGTCATCTGGCTCTCCCAGACGACGCTGTCGGTCGACGAGACGATGCAGACGGTGTCGGCGCTGCGCGAGCGGTTCCCGGCGATCACCGACCCGCCGTCGGACGACATCTGCTACGCCACCCAGAACCGCCAGGTCGCGGTGAAGGCCATGGCGCCGCAGTGCGACCTCGTCGTGGTGGTCGGGTCCACGAACTCGTCGAACTCGGTGCGCCTTGTCGAGGTCGCCCTGCAGGCCGGGGCCCGGGACGCCCACCTGGTTGACCACGCCGGGGAGATCGACGAGGCCTGGCTCGAGGGTGTGACGACCGTCGGGGTCACCAGCGGCGCCTCGGTGCCCGAGATCCTCGTCGGGGACGTGCTGCACTGGCTCGCCGACCGCGGCTACGGCGAGGTCGAGGAGATCACCACCGCCAACGAGAAGCTCACGTTCTCGCTGCCCCGCGAGCTCAAGCGGGACATGCGCCCCGACGCGGTGCGCTGAGGGAGGTCCCCGGTTCTACGGGCGGTCGTCGGGCCGCCGGACCGGGTGCACGCCGGGCGGCGGGGGTCCCGGCCGGCGTTCCTCGCGGAGCCGTTCCTCCCGCATCCGGTCCTCGCGGCTGCGGGGTCCGGCCGGCTCGCCCGGCGCCGGGCGTTCCGGCGCCGGGCGTTCCGGGGCCGGCCGCTCCGGCGCGGGCCGTTTCGGGGCGGGCCGCTCGGCCGCTGGATCGGGGCCGCCGCGCTCGCGCGGGATCGGGCTGCGCAGGGCCGGCTGACCCGGCGGAGGTGAGCTGCGCTGGGCCGCGGGCCGGCGCTCCGTCGCCTCGGCGCGCGTGGGCTCCTTGCGCGGGGCCTCCTTGCGGGGGCGGTCGCGCTCGGGGCGCTCCC
>JAICLN010000051.1 GCA_025925615.1 Actinomycetospora sp.
CGCCGAGCGCGGCCCCGACATCGCCTGCGTGATCACCGAGGCCGCGGCGGGGAACATGGGCGCGGTCGCCCCCGACGACGGGTTCAACGCCGGGCTCAAGCGCCTCTGCGCCGCGCACGGGGCGCTGCTCGTGGTCGACGAGGTCATGACGGGGTTCCGGGTCTCGGCCTCGGGCTGGTACGGCCTCGAGGGCGTGGCCGGCGACCTGTACTGCTTCGGCAAGGTGATGTCCGGCGGGCTGCCGGCGGCCGCGTTCGGCGGCAGCGCCGAGATCATGGGCCACCTCGCCCCGGCCGGCCCCGTCTACCAGGCGGGCACGCTCGCCGGGAACCCCGTCGCCGTCGCCGCGGGCCTGACGACGTTGCAGCACGCGACCGACGACGTCTACGCCGCCCTCGACGCGGGCGCCGACCGGCTCCACGGGCTCATCTCCTCGGCGCTGGCGGAGGCCGGGGTCGAGCACACGATCCAGCGCGCCGGCTCGCTCGTCTCGATCCGCTTCGCCGGTGAGCCCGGGCGGAACTACGAGGACATGAAGGCGGCGCAGACCTGGCGCTTCCCGCCGTTCTTCCACGCCCTGCTCGACCGCGGCGTCTACTTCCCGCCCAGCGTCTTCGAGGCGTGCTTCATCTCCGCGGCGCTCGACGACGAGGCGTTCGACGTCATCGCCGACGCGCTCCCGGCCGCCGCCGCGGCCGCCGCCGGCGCGACCGCGCCGGAGGAGCAGTGACGGGCGCCGGTCCCGTGCGGACCGCGGTCCACCTCGTGCGCCACGGCGAGGTCCACAACCCCGAGCACATCCTCTACGGACGGCTGCCCGGCTACGGGCTCTCCGAGACCGGGCAGGAGCAGGCGCGGCGGGTCGCGGAGCACCTCGCGTCGGCCGACGTGACGGCGCTGTTCGTCTCGCCGATGCAGCGGGCGCAGGAGACCGCGGCGCCGATCGCGGAGAAGCTCGGGGTCGAGCCGATCACCGACGAGCGGCTCATCGAGGCGGCCAACGCGTTCGAGGGCCAGTACGTCGGGGTCGGCGACGGGGCGCTGCGCCGCCCGGAGTTCTGGCCGCTGCTGCGCAACCCCTTCCGGCCCTCGTGGGGCGAGCCGTACCTGGAGATCGCCCACCGCATGCTCGGCGTGGCGCACCGGGCGCGGGCGGCCGGGGTGGGGCACGAGGCGGTCTGCGTGTCCCACCAGCTGCCGATCTGGACGCTGCGCCGCTTCCTCGCGGGGCAGCGGCTCTGGCACAGCCCGACGCAGCGGCAGTGCGCGCTCGGGTCGGTGACCACGCTGCTCTTCGACGACGAGTCGCTGGCCGACATCGCCTACACCGAGCCGTCGGGCACGTCGGACCCGTCGGCGACCGGCGCATGAGCGGGCGGGAGACGAAGTGGTCAGGGGAGCACGCCGACAGGGGAGGTCGACCTCGGGCGGCACTGGCCGCACTGCTCGCCGTCGTCGGGCTGGCCCTGCTCGCGGGGTGCTCGTCGGGCACCGCGGACGGCGGGTTCCAGTTCGTCGCGCCGGGCGGCCAGACACAGATCTCCTACCCGGAGGCGCAGCGGCGGCCGCTCGCCCCGATCACCGGCGACTCGCTGCTCGCCGAGGGCCAGTCGATCTCGTCGGCACAGGACAAGGGCCAGGTCGTCGTCGTCAACATCTGGGGCTCGTGGTGCGGGCCGTGCCGCGGGGAGTCGCCGGCGCTCGAGCAGGTCGCGGCGGCCTCGGCGCCGCGCGGGGTGGCGTTCCTCGGCGTCGACGTGCGCGACGACCGCCAGGCCGCCGCCGACTTCGTCCGCAGCCGCGGCGTGACCTACCCGTCGATCTTCGACCCGCCCGGCCGGTCGCTGCTCGTGCTGTCGGGCTACCCGCGCAACGCCGTGCCCTCGACGATCGTGCTCGACCGGGCCCACCGGGTCGCCGCGGTCTTCCTCACCGCCGTGCTGGCGAGCGACCTGCAGCCCGTGGTGGACCGGATCGCCGCGGAGCCGGCCCCGCCGCCGTCGGGCTGACCCCGGCCGGTTCTGAGCGAAGGGCACCCTCGGTCGAATAGATGGGCCGTGGGCGCCCTTCGCCGGAACGGTGCGCGGCGGCCCGGTTCCGGCGAAGGGCACCCCTGGTCGGCTGTACCGACCGAAGGTGCCCTTCGTTCGAATCCCGGAGGGGTGACCTACGACATCCCGTAGGACGAAGGCCCCCGCCCTCACGCGGCGCGGACGCGACCGCCCTACGCTGGGGCGCGACATGGACGCCCGGCATCGCGGGTCCGCATGGACCTGACCCAGCTCGTGACCTCGGGTCCCGTGCTGCTCGCGCTCGGGCTCTCGCTGGTGGCCGGCCTCGTGAGCTTCGCGTCGCCCTGCGTGGTGCCGCTCGTGCCGGGCTACCTCGCCTACCTCGCCGGGCTGGTCGGGGCGACGGCGCCCGCGGTGACGATGGCGGAGGTCGCGGCGCAGGACGCTGAGCGCCGGGCCGCCGTGACCGCCTCCGTCCCGACGGCGTCGTCGCCGACCGCCACGGGCCTCGTCGTCGAGACCCCACCCCGACCGCGCGGACGGCTGCGACTGGCCGGGGCCGCAGCGTTGTTCGTCCTCGGCTTCACCGTCGTGTTCGTCCTCGGGCTGGGCGCGATCGTCTGGGCCGCCGACGCGCTCGTCGCCAACGAGGCCCTGCTCCAGCGGCTCGGCGGCGTCGTCACCGTGGCGATGGGGCTGGTCTTCCTCGGCCTCGTGCCCGCCCTGCAGCGCGACACCCGCCCGCACTGGGTCCCGCGCATGGGCCTCGCGGGCGCGCCGCTGCTGGGCGCCACCTTCGGGCTGGGCTGGACGCCGTGCCTCGGCCCCACGCTCACCGGCGTCATCGCCCTGGCCTCCGGGACCGGGGCGGGCCCCGGCGCGCTGCGCGGCGGCGTCCTCGTGCTCGCCTACTGCGTGGGGCTCGGTGTGCCGTTCGTGCTCATCGCCCTCGGCGCCGGGCGGGCGGTGCGGGCGCAGGCCTGGCTGCGCGCCCACGTCCGCGGCATCCAGATCGCCGGCGGCGTCCTGCTCGTCCTCGTCGGTCTCGCCCTGGCCACCGGCCTGTGGGGCGAGATCGTGACCCTGCTCCGGGAGCCGGTCGCCGGCTTCTCGACCCCGCTGTGACGCCGTGACCCAGACCGTCAGGACGCCACCGGACTCCCCGGAGCCGCCGCCCGCACCCCGCCGCTGGGGCCGGGAACTGCTCGCGCTCGCCCGCAACACCTGGCGCGGCCTCACGAGCATGCGCACGGCGCTGATCCTCCTGTTCCTGCTCGCGCTCGCCGCCCTGCCCGGCGCGTTCCTCCCGCAGCGGGGCCCGAGCCCGCAGGCGGTGCAGGACTACTTCACCGCGCACCCGACGCTCGCGCCGCTGCTCGACAAGATCGGCATCTTCGACCTCTTCTCGACGCCGTGGTTCTCCGCGGTCTACCTGCTCCTGTTCATCTCGCTGGTCGGGTGCCTGGTGCCCCGGACCTGGGAGCAGATCCGCGGGCTGCGCGCCCGCACCGTCGCCGTGCCCCGCAACCTCTCGCGCCTGCCCCACCACGCGGCGGGTCCCGACCCCCGCTCTCCCGACGACGTCGTCGGTGCCGCCCGGAAGCGGCTGCGGGGCTGGAAGGTCGACGTCCGCGAGGAGCCCGACGGCGTCCGCACCGTCTCCGCGGAGAAGGGCGCGCTGCGCGAGGTCGGCAACGTCGTCTTCCACATGAGCCTGCTGGCGCTGCTCGTCGGGATCGCGGTCGGCAAGCTCTTCGGCTACGAGGGCAACGTCATCGTGATGGCCGACGGCTCGGAGTTCTGCAACTCCGGGATCCTCGCCTACGACACCTTCCGGCCCGGCCTGCGCGTGGACGGCACGAACCTCGACCCGTTCTGCCTCGACGTCGACCACTTCGCCGCGCGCTACCGCCCCGACGGTGCCGCCGACTCCTTCAGCGCCGACGTCCGGTACTCCGACGCGACGCAGATCGCCGACGGCGCCCCGCCCACGCCCGGGCAGATCGAGGTCAACGAGCCGCTGCGCTTCGACGGCGAGCGGGTCTACCTGCTCGGCCACGGCTACGCCCCGCAGTTCACGGTGACCTTCCCCGACGGCCAGCAGCGCACCCAGGCGATCCAGTGGGAGCCGGTCGACCAGTCGACGTTCCTCTCCCAGGGCGCCACCAAGTTCGACCGTCCCGGGGTCACCGACGACGCCGACCGCCGCCGGACCCAGCTCGCGATCACCGGGCTGTTCGCCCCGACCTCGAGCGGCGGGGGCGTGGTGACCTCGACCTACCCGGCGCTCACCAACCCGGAGGTGGCCGCCGACGTCTACCGCGGTGACCTCGGGCTCGACTCCGGGCACGGCCAGTCGATCTACGGCATCGACCAGTCCATGGTCGACCAGGGCCGGCTGGTCCGCGTGGCCCGCGAGAACCTCGTGCCGGGTCAGACCATCACGCTCGACGACGGGACCCGGGTCCGCTTCGACAGCGTGAAGGAGTGGGTGAACCTCCAGGTCTCCCACGACCCGGCCCAGGACGCGGTGCTCGTCGCCGCCGTCGCACTGCTCGTCGGGATCACGCTGTCCCTGACGATCAAGCGGCGCCGGTTCTGGGTGCGTGTGGTGCCGGGCCCGGGGTCGCCGTCTACGACAGACGGTCGTACGGTAACGGCCGGGACGGGCTCGAGCGTGGAGCTCGGCGGTCTCGCCCGCACCGACCAGGCCGGGTACGGCGAGGAGTTCGACCGGCTGTGGGCGGATCTGCTGCCCGGGCAGCGCGACGACGGAGGTACCCGATGAACGTCGACGCCCCGCTGGGCGACTTCGGCGACGTGCTCTTCTACTCGGCGCTCGCGGTCTACATCCTCGCGATGCTGCTGCATGCGCTGGAGCACGGCCTGCTGCGCCACGCCGAGCCGCAGGAGGCGGTCGCGGTGGCGGTGCCGGCCCGAGTGGCCGCCGGCGGTTCGTCCGACGACGAGCCCGCCGCCGTCGTCCCCGACGACCCGGCGCGTGACGGCGAGCCCGCGGGTCCCGTGACGCCGACCGGGCGTTCGCCGCGGCCCGCCTCGGAGCGCTTCGGGCGCATGGGCGTGTCGCTGACGGTGCTCGGCGCGGCGCTGCAGCTCTCGATGCTCGTCGTCCGCGGGGTCGCGGCCGGTCGCCCGCCGTGGGGCAACATGTACGAGTTCGTCGCAGCGGTGACCCTGGTCGGGGTCGTGGCGTGGCTGGTCGTGCTGTTCCGCCGCCCGGAGCTGCGTCGCCTCGGGGTGTTCGTGCTGCTCCCGGTGATCCTGCTGATGTTCCTCGGCGGCACCGTGCTCTACACGCAGGCCGCCCCCGTGGTGCCCGCGCTGCGCTCCTACTGGCTGGCCATCCACGTCACGGCCGCCGTCATCTCCTCCGGCATCCTGCTCTTCGCCGGGGTCGCGAGCGTGCTGTACCTGCTGCGCAGCGCCCACGACTCGAGCGGTCGCATGGCGTGGACGAGCCGGCTCCCCGAGGCCTCCGTGCTCGACCGCGTGGCCTACCGCGCCACCGCCGTCGCCTTCCCGATCTGGACGTTCGCCGTGATCACCGGTGCCATCTGGGCCGAGGCCGCCTGGGGCCGGTACTGGGGCTGGGACCCCAAGGAGACGACCGCGTTCATCGCCTGGGTGGTCTACGCGGGCTACCTCCACGCGCGCTCGACGGCGGGGTGGCGGGGTCAGAAGGCCGCGACGGTGAACGTCGTCGGCTTCGCGGTCATGTCGTTCAACCTGTTCTTCGTCAACCTCGTCGTCACCGGCCTGCACTCGTACGCCGGCGTGGGCTGAGTCCTCCCGGGTGCGGGGGCGACGGTGAGCCGGGGTGTCGGGGTGGAGGCGTCCGACGGGTGATCAGCGGGACGGTACGGCTGTCGGTGGGCGCCCATCAGTGCGATGAGGTCCCGCTGATCATGGGTGTCCCGGCACGACGGGGGAAGATCCGGTGGGATCGTCCGTTCGCCTCGTCCTGATCGTCCCGGCCGGTTACGGTCGGCGACCGGAGCCGCGCACCCGGCCCGGCGCCGGCGACGAGGGAGGGCGCACCGACCATGGACGGCCGCGAGGACGAGCCGGGCGCGAGCGAGGGCCCGCCGGACCCCGACCAGGGCACGACGACGGGTGCGGCGACCGCCCCGCCGGGGTCGGGTGTCGAGGAGGACCTCTCGGCCGAGACGACCCGTCGGGTCGACACCGCCGGTGCCGCCCGGGGTGACGTCCGCCGCCCGGGGACCGCGGACCCGCAGTCGGCCTCCTCGGTGCCGGCCCCGTCGGCGCCGACGACCTCGACCACGTCGTCCCCGAACGGGCCGGCGTCCGGGCCGTACGGGCCGGGCCAGGCGGCGGTCGGGCGAGCGACCGGCCAGCCGACCCCCACCCAGCCCTCCCACGGCCAGCCCACGACCGAGCAGGCGACCCCCGGCCCGGAACCGAGCGTCCCCGGCGGGCCCGGGCCGAGCTCACCGGCCGAGACCGGCGCGGGCACGACTCCCGACGACCAGCACGCGCCTGCTCCGTCGTCGGAGATCGCGACGATCGGCCCCCCGTCCGGGCCGCCGGCGCTGTCCGACCTCTCGTCGGCCCACCTGCTGCGCCCCGCGAAGCCGGTGCCGCGCACCGGGTGGCGGCGCGCGGTCTACGTGGCCAGCGGTGGCGCCGTGAACCCGGGCGAGAGCGAGGCCGACGCCGCGCGGCGCGCGCTCGTCGCGCGGGTCAACCAGCCGCTGCAGGGCTGCTACAAGATCGCGATGCTGAGCCTCAAGGGCGGCGTCGGGAAGACCACGACGACGGCGGCGCTGGGCGCCACGTTCGCGTCGCTGCGCGGCGACCGGGTCGTCGCCGTCGACGCGAACCCCGACCGCGGGACCCTGGCCGAGAAGGTGCCGGTGGAGACCACCGCCACGGTGCGCCACCTGCTGCGCGACGCCGCGCTCGTCCGGCGCTACTCCGACGTCCGGGCCTACACCTCACAGGGGCCGTCCCGGCTCGAGGTCCTCGCCAGCGAGCAGGACCCGGCGGTCTCGGAGGCGTTCAGCGAGCTCGACTACCGGCGCGCGGTCGACCTCCTCGAGCACTTCTACAACATCGTGCTCACCGACTGCGGCACCGGACTGATGCACTCGGCCATGCGCGGGGTCCTGGACGTGGCCGACTCCCTCGTCGTCGTGTCCTCGTCCTCGATCGACGGGGCCCGCAGCGCCTCGGCCACCCTCGACTGGCTCGACGCGCACGGCTACGGCGACCTGGTGGCCCGCTCGACCGCCGTCATCAACTACGTGCGGCGCTCGTCGGGCGGGGTCGACCTGGACCGGGTCGCCGAGCACTTCGCCGCCCGCTGCCGGACCGTGGCGCGCCTGCCGTTCGACCCGCACCTCGACGAGGGCGCGGAGATCGAGCTGGAGAAGCTGGCGCCCCGCACGCGCACGGCGATGCTCGAGCTCGCGGCCGTCGTCGCCGACGACTTCCCCCGCGTCGGCTCCCGGGTCCGCCTCGGCCCCCGCTGACGGATCCACCCCTGCGAGCCACGAACGGTCCGTTCGTCACCTTCTTCGGTGACGAACGAGCCGTTCGTGCCACCGCGCCCGGGCCGGCTGGGCCGCGACGAAGGCCCGCGCGTCGTCGTGGAACCCGGTCCCGGTCCGGCGCGGGTTCGCCCGGACCCACGCCCGCAGCCGCTCGTCCAGGTCGTCGGGCACCGGGGCGCCCGAGGAGTCCGACAGCTCGCCGACCATCCGCCGCAGCACCCGGACGCGCTTCGCCGCCAGGGCGTCGGCCTCGGCGCGCACGCGCCCAGCGTCGAAGCCCTCCGGCACCGGCCCGGACCCGACGAGGGCCGCCAGCAGCGCCGCCTGCCGGTCCGCGAGGTCGGTGCGCGGGCTCATCGTCGGATACCGATCCGGTCGTGCGCGCGGGCCAGCAGCGCGAGCTCGCGCGCGAGGTCCTCGTCGGAGGGGAACCGGTCGTCGCGCTCGAGCATCACGGCGGGCCGGGTCCCACAGGCGGCGGCTCGGTCGAGCAGGTCCGCGAGCAGGTCGAGCACGGGTTCGGTCAGCGGGTGGGCGTGCGTGTCGTGGTAGAGCCCGTCGGGCGAGGTGACCCCGCCGGCGGCGTGCACGTAGGCCACGCGCTCGAGCGGGAGGTCGTCGAGCACCCGGGCCGGGTCCTGCCCGAGGTTCACCGCGCAGGCGTGCAGGTTGGCGACGTCGAGCACCAGCTCCACCCCGGTGCGCTCGCAGAGCTCGGCGAGGAACGCGCCCTCGCCCATCTCGGCGTCGGGCCAGTCCAGGAGCGCGGCGATGTTCTCCAGCGCGAGCGGCACCGGCAGCCGCGCACAGGCCTCCGAGATGTTCGCGACGAGCACGTCGAGCGCGTCCCGGGTGCGCGGGACCGGCAGCAGGTGGCCGGACTCGAGGCCACCGGCGCGCACGAAGCACACGTGGTCGCTGACCAGCGGTGCCCCGAGGGCCTCCGCGACCGCGGCGAGATGGTCGACGCGGTCGGTGCGCAGCGGCTCCGCGCCGCCGAGCGAGAGCGACACCGCATGCGGCACGACCGTGACCCCGGCCGCGCGCAGCCGGCCCAGCGAGGCGGGTGGCGCGCCCGGAGCGACGTCCTCGGCGACCACCTCGACGAACGACGCCGAGCCCGCGGCCACCAGCCCCTCGACGGTGCGGTCGATCCCGGCGCGCCAGCCGATCCCGACGCCCTCGGGCCGGCCGGTCACCCGCCGCACCCGCCACCGCCCCCGCAGGACGAGCCGCCACCGCACGACGAGCCGCACGAGGACCCACAGGACGAGCCGCACGACGACCCGCCGTCGGAACCCCCGCCGCCGACGAAGCCCTGCGGCGCGAGGAGCGAGGCCATCGCGGGGTCGGGGAACGCGGCGAGCCCGCCCAGTGTGACGAGGGCCGCCGCACCGACCACGAACGCGCCCGGGCGCACCGATCCCCCTGGGGCGATGACGCCGGCCGGGGTCCCCGTGCGGACCGACGCGCGGGCGGCGGCGAGCGTTGCGCGCCCGGCCGGGGTGACGACACGGAAGGTCCGGGGGCGGGCGCTGTGGGCCACGATCACCGCGATGACCAGCACGAACACCAGGAAGCTGACCGAGGCGCCGTGCCCGAGGCCGGCGGCGAGCCGGGCGAGGCCGAGGACCAGCACGAGGCCGAACGGGATCCAGGCCAGCCGGGCCCGCGCCCGCGTCCGGGCCGGGTCGCGCAGCAGGCCGCGGGCGACGAGCTGCTCGTCGAGCTCCTGCGCGTGGAGACCGGGACCGACGTCGGCGACGAGCTGGTGGCTCGTGCGCGGGGTCGCGGCGCTGCCCAGGACGGCGACGTCGAGGTCGGAGAGGGTCGGGTCGTCCTCGGGCCGCACCCGGCCGTCAGTGACGACGGCGCAGAGCCGACGGCCGTCGTCGACCCGCAGCCGTCCGGTCTCGACGAGGCCGGCCACGCTCGCCGCGACGGCGCGGTCGGCACCCCCGGCGAGAGCCCCGAGCTGTTCCGGGGAGAGCGTCGCGTCGGGTGGGGCGGACGGTCCCCATCTCGCCCGCACCAGGACCAGGCGTGGCAGGAAGAGGGTGACGATAGCGAGCAGGATCCAGATGAGCAGGAACAGCGGTCCGGGGATGCCCCAGGTGGGAGTCACGGCGATCGTTCCGTCCACGCGGAGACGACCGGCTGGTCGTCACGGTCCGTGAACAATGGCCGGTAGGTATACTTTAGGGCAAGCTGCAGCCAGTCCGATGGAGCAGTAAAAGGCTAGTCAGCCGCGAAACAGCTCACGGAGAGCGAGAAGCTAGGCGCCGGCGGACGGGTCCTCGTCGGTGCGTCCGCGCTTGACCTGCTCGTCCAGGCTGCGGAGGAACTCCGGGTCGTCGTCCGGGGCGATCTGACGGGGACGACGGGCGCGACCGATGCCGGGAGCGCGCGTGGGGCCCGTCGGGGCCTCGTCCTCCGCGGTTCCCGAGCCCGTGGCGAGCGTCTGAGCGGTGACGGCCTTCCAGAGCAGGACTCCGACGGCCACCAGCACCATCACCGCGACGACGAACAGCACCACGTCTCGCACCTCCTCCGGACGCCCAGCGGGGTCCGATCGCTCACGCGACCCCACGCTACCCGGCGATCGACGTGTCCGGGGAACGATCGCCGGGGGTCCGCCGGGTGGACGGTCCGCGACGGTGAGCGGGGTCACGGGCGCACGAGGACCCGGCCGCGACGATGCCGCGACCGGGTCCTCGGGGGTCGTGCTCGGGCTCAGCCGTGCGCCTCGCTGGTGAGTCCGTCGAGGAGGGTGCGGACCTCGGACTCCCGGAAGCGGCGGTGGCCGCCCGGCGTGCGGATCGAGCCGATGCGGCCGGCCGCGGCCCAGCGCGTCACGGTCTTCGGGTCGACACGGAACATGGCGGCGACCTCGCCGGGGGTCATGAGACGCTCGGTCGCCTCGGGTGCGACGGTCATGCGGCACCTCCTGGGGCCTCGCGGCCCGACTTCCCAGGGTTCTGTCGCCCGAGGCCGGGGTGGTCCTCGGGGCGGAGCAGACGAACTGGAGCGAATCGTGACACCGGACCCCTCACGTACTCGAACGCTAGTGCGGAGGTAAAAGGTTCATAAAGGCAGGAAACGGACGATCGGGTCCGTGCCCCGTCTCGGGCCCGGCGCCTACGCTGGGCGTCGTGGAACCCGCTGGAACCCCGTCGGCCGAGTCACCCGAGGCCGGGACCCCGACGACCACCGCGGCGGCCGGCAGCACCGGCGGCCTGGCCCTCGCGATCGCCCTCTACGTCGCCGCACGCGTGGTGCTGGTCGCGATCATCACCGGCGTCCTGGTGCTCGTCGGCCTGCCGCTGCTGCTCGCGCTGATCGTCGCGCTGATCGTGGCCCTGCCGCTGTCGCTGCTGCTCTTCCGGCCACTGCGCGCCCGGCTCAACCGCGAGATCGAGGTGGCCACCGCCTCCCGCCGCACCCAGCGCGAACGCCTGCGCGCGGAGCTCCGCGGGGACTAGGTGCCCTCCGGGCATGTGAGCACTTTCCGGGGCTATAGCCCCGGAAAGTGCTCACAAGCCAACGGCACCTAGCCCGATCGCCGTCCCGACGGCCCACACGAGCAGGGCCAGCCCCGTGTCGCGGAGCACGGGGATGAGGGCCGGCCCGCGCGCCCCACCGAGCACCCGGCGCAGGGCCGGGACGAGCACGACCAGCGCGACCAGCCCCAGCAGTGCCCACGGCGCCCGCAGGCTCAGCACCAGGCTCATGCCGAGCGGGATGACGACGAGGGCCGCGTACAGCACCCGGGTGTCCCGCTCGCCGAGCACCACCGCCAGCGTCCGCTTGCCCGCGATCGTGTCGGAGGGGACGTCGCGCAGGTTGTTGGCCACGAGCACCGCGCAGGAGAGCAGGCCCACCCCGACCGACGCGCCGATGCCGAGCCCGCTCGCCCGGCCGGACTGGGTGTACTCGGTGCCCAGGACCGCGACCGGCCCGAAGAACAGGAACACCGCGATCTCGCCGAGGCCACGGTAGCCGTAGGGGCTCGAGCCGCCGGTGTAGAACCACGCGCCGGCCAGGCACACCCCGCCGACGACCAGCAGCCACCACGCGCCGCTGACCGCGAGCAGCGCGATGCCGGCGAGCGCCCCGATCCCCAGCGACACGAACGCCGCGGTGCGCACCGCCGCCGGCGTCGCGGTCCGGGAGCCGACCAGGCGCATCGGCCCGACCCGCTCGTCGTCGGTGCCGCGGATGCCGTCGGAGTAGTCGTTCGCGAAGTTGACGCCGATGATCATGCCGATCGCGACGACGAGGGCGAGGACCGCGGCCACCGGCCGGAAGAGGTCCGCGGAGGCCGCCGCCCCGGAGCCGGCGACCACCGGGGCGATCGCGTTGGGGAGCGTGCGGGGCCGCGCCCCTTCGACCCATTCCGCCACGGTGGCCATGACGGAACACTATCCAGCGGGCGCCGGTCAGCAGGCCGGCGGCGGCGTGCTGGTCGCCACCCAGGCGGCGGGGACGTACCGGTCGGTGCCGATGCGCAGCCAGTCGGTGCTGGTGCCGTGGCTGCCGGTCACCGGGTCGCCCGCGACGTGGCACTGCACGTCGACCTGGGCCTGGTTGCCGACCAGTCCCTGGTCGGTGCCGCCGTTGGCGGGGGTCGAGCGCACGGTCACCGGGGCCTGCGGGCTGTTCGCGGTGCCCAGGTGCACGTCGGCGGGGGCCTCGCCGGCCCGTCCGGTCCACAGGTAGTCGACGGTGACGAAGGAGTTGTCGTCGAGGCCCAGCGCGTGGAAGGTGCCGTCCGCCACGTCGATCCCGGCCGGGTTCTTCACCGAGCGGCCGAAGCCGTCCTGGCCGTCGTGGTAGTGGTCCTGGTAGGCGACCTGGGCCTCCGGGGTGCCCTGCGGGACGTCCGCCCAGTTCCGGCGCGGCGGCGCGGCGTTCCAGTAGTCGTCGTCGGTGTTCCACGGCCCGACGTCCCAGACCGGCACGGTGGCGCAGCGCCCGACCTGGGTGCACAGCCGCACGCTGTAGTCACCCTTGCCGTCGGCGTCGAGGGCCTGGCTCGAGGGCAGCGCGACGAACTGGTCGTTCTCGGTGATGACGTGCCCGTTGGCGGTGGTGCCGCCGACGAGCCCCTCCCGCGTCGCGAACACCCGGTAGGAGGCCCGCGGGGTGAGCGTGCGCTGCGCGCCCACCTCCCGGTCGGCGCGCACGGACACCGACCGCACCGTCGGGCCCGCCGCCGTCGCCGGGGCGACGAGGGACAGGCGCAGGGCCACCGTCCGGCTCGGGGCGGGCAGGACGGCGGGCGCGCCGGGTGTGGCGGGGACCCATTCCGTCCAACGCCCGGCGGCGTCGCGCCCGCGCACCGAGGCGACCGCCGACGTGCCGGGGGGCAGGTCGGCGGTCACCGGCGCCGCGAAGCGGTCCACGGCGCGGGCGAAGGTGTGGGTGCCGAGGTCGAGGTAGCCCTGGCGGGTCGCGCCGCGCAGGCTGCCGGCCCGCTGCGCCGGCTCGCCGTCCCGGGGCGACACCAGGCGCGCGGCGCCGGAGGCGACCTGGACGCGGACCGCGGTGCCCGCGAGGTCCGGGTCCCAGCGCTGCGCGTCGGTCCCCGGGCCCGTCGACCCGGGGTTCGGGGAGGGCGCGCCGAGGGCGGCGACGCCGGTGGCGAGGAGCAGGACCGAGGCCACCGCGACCACCGACAGGACGATCGAGGTGGACGCGGGTCGGCGCCGACGCGGGGTGCGCATGGTCCGAGCAACCCCGTCACGCGGTGCGCGATGCGTCCCCACGCGCCTCACCAACCACACGGGCGTCACTCGACCCGGTGAAACGACGCTCGATCGGCGCGCCTGTCGGGCGCGGGACGGTCGCCGTGGGTGGCCGCGCCCGGTGTGTCCGACTCCCGGCGTCGATGATCACGAGCACGCTGGGGCGCCTCCAGGGCCGCGTGGGCGTGCCCCATGTGCCCGTCGGCGTCGCGGCGACCGACGAGCCCCTGATCCACGCGGTTGGACCCGGCCATGATCACCGGAATGACGAGCTCCTGAGGCCTCAGCGGCCACGGGCTCGTCAGCTTGGTGATCATGCTCGCCGGCTGGCCCCCCAGCTCTGATCAGCAGCACACGAGGCAGGTCGGGCGGCCCGCAGACCTGCCCACGTGCTCTCGACGTCGGACAGGCGCGGCGAAGGACGCGCCCCGTCCTCCCCGTCGGGCCGGGACGGCGAGCGTGGTGCGCGAGGAGCTCGCACGGCCGCGTCACCGTGGCCTCATTACGCTCACGGGCCGTGAACCCGTCGACCGTGCAGGCCCGCGTGGTCGTCGACGAGTGGATCCGCGGCGGCGTCCGCGACGTCGTCGCGTGCCCCGGCTCGCGCAACGCCCCGCTGCTGCTGGCGGTGCACGCGGCCGACGCCGCCGACCGGGTCCGCCTGCACATGCGCATCGACGAGCGCTCGGCCGGCTTCCTCGCCGTCGGGCTCGCTGCGCGCTCCGGACGCCCCGTACCCGTCGTCGTGACCTCCGGGACCGCCGTCGCGAACCTGCACCCGGCGGTGCTCGAGGCGTCCCACGCGGGCGTGCCGCTGGTCGTCGCCAGCGCCGATCGGCCGCTGGAGCTGGTGGGGACCGGCGCGAACCAGACCGTCGACCAGGCCGGGCTCTTCGGTGGCGCGGTGCGGGCGAGCGTCGTGCTGCCGCTCGCCGAGGAGCGCGCCCGCGCCGCGGACGGCTGGCGGGCCGCGGTCTGCCGCGCCCTCGACCGCGCCGTGGGCACCGGCACCGCCGACCCCGGCCCGGTGCAGCTCGACGTCCCGCTGCGCGAGCCGCTGGTCCCCGAGGCGTCCGACGAGGCCGAGCTCCCGGCCTGGGCGGCCGGGCGTCCCGACGGCGGGCCGTGGACCCGGGTCGCCGCGCACGTCCCGCGGGTGGGTGCCCTCGACCTCTCCGCGTCGATCCCGACGGTGGTCGTGGCCGGCCACGGCGCCGCCGCCCCCGACGGCCTGCCCGCGGGCGTGCCCGTCATCGCCGAACCGACCTCCTCGCTGTGGGGCCACGGGCTGCGCGCCGGGACGCGCCTGCTCGACGCCGCGCTCGGCGGCACCGCGCCGGACCTGCTGCCCGAGCGCGTCGTCGTCCTGGGCCGCCCGACGCTGCACCGCGCCGTCTCGCGGCTGCTGGCCGATCCGCGGGTGGAGGTCGTGGTGGTGCCGTCCGCCTCCCCCGACGGCGCCGCCCGGCCCGGGTGGACCGACGTGGCCGCCACCGCGCGCCAGGTCGGCGCCCTGCCCCCGCCGCCGGCCTGGGGGGTCGAC